>JAIRZS010000027.1 GCA_031267115.1 Treponema sp. | reverse complement strand
GGTTTCGGGGCAAAGTCATGTTAAAAGAGGTATCCTATGCCTATTACCGAAGAAGAATGCGCGGCGCTTGAAAACACAGCCCGCGAACTCCGGCTTAGCATGGTGGACGTGGTCCTCTGGTCAGGGGGCGCCCATATAGGCGGGTCCCTGAGCATAGCCGACATACTCGCCATACTCTATTTCAAATACCTTAATGTCAGGCCGGCCGAACCCCAGTGGCCGGGGCGGGACCGCTTTATCCTCTCCAAGGGCCACGCCGCCGCGGGCTTTATCCCGGCGCTGGCAAAAAAGGGATATTTCCCCGAGGAGGAGCTTAAGTCGTTCAACCACTTCGGCTCCCCTTTCGCCATGCACCCCGACAGCAACAAAGTCATCGGCTGCGACGCGTCCGCAGGCAGCCTGGGCCACGGCCTTTCTATGGCGGTGGGCATGGGGCTGGGGGCCAGGTACCTTAAGCAGGACTGGAAAACGGTCTGCCTCCTGGGGGACGGCGAATGCTGCGAGGGCAGCGTCTGGGAAGCCGCCATGTCCCTGGCCCATTACAGGCTGGGGAACGTGATCACCATTGTTGACCGCAACCGGCTGATGATAGACGGCAAGACCGAGGATGTAATGGGGCTCGAACCCTTTGCGGCAAAATGGAAGGCTTTCGGGCTTGATGTCACCGAGATAAACGGCCACGACTTTAAAGAGCTGGCCGCCGCCCTGGACAAGGGCTGGGCCGCCGGGGACAGGCCCGTGCTGATCCTCGCCAACACCGTCAAGGGCAAAGGCGTCGATTTTATGGAAAATAACGTTGTCTGGCATTACGGTTCCGCCGACTCGGAACTGGCGGCCAGGGCAAAGGCCTCTATTATGAGTATGGGTACGCGGGGAGGCGAATAACATGGCTCAGGTTACTACAGGGACCACCTGGAACTGTTACGATTCGGCCACTATGACCGCCAGGGAAATTTACGGGCGGACACTGGCGGAGATGGGCAAAACCGACGAGCGCATCGTGGGGCTTACCGCGGATCTGGCAAAAACCACCGCCATTGTCCATTTTGCCAATGCGTTCCCGGACCGCTTTTTCAATGTAGGAATCGCGGAACAGAACATGATGGGCATAGCCGCAGGCCTTGCCAAGGCCGGGCTTATCCCCTTTGCCTCGACTATGGCGGTCTTTGCCGCCCTGCGGGCCGGCGAGCAGGTACGCACGGACATCGCCTACCAGAACCTGCCGGTAAAGATCATAGCCACCCACGCGGGAATATCCTTCGGCCACGCCGGTACGACCCACCACTGTACGGAAGACCTGGCAATAATGCGTTCCATTGCCAATATGACGGTAATCGCCCCGGCGGACGGCATCGAAACAAGCCGGGCCGTGCGGGCCTGCGTTGATATACCGGGGCCTGTATACATACGCATAGGCCGGGGCTTTGAGCCGCCCTGTTATGAAAACGAGGATTACCCCTTCGAGATAGGCAAGGCCGCCCTTATGCGGGACGGGACGGATATCGCCGTCATCTGCTGCGGCATCGCGGTACTCCAGGCGGTCCAGGCCGCCAAAACGCTGGCGGAACAGGACAAGCTTTCGGTGCGGGTCATCAATATGCACACCATCAAGCCCATAGACCGGGAGGCGGTCCTGAAGGCGGTAGCGGACACCAGGCGCATCCTTACCGTGGAGGAACACAATGTTTCCGGCGGCCTGGGGGACGCCGTAGGCGGAGTTATCGCCGAATCCGGAAAGGGCTGCGCGTTCAGGAAGCACGGCATCCAGGACGAGTTTGCCGCCATAGGCTACGCGGAGGATCTCTACGCCCACTACGGCCTCGACAGCAACGGCATCGTGGACAAGGTAAGGGAAATGATGGGCATGGAATTCGAGGCCGACGAAGATTGGGACGACGAGTAAATTCCCCGGCTCCAAGGAGGCTGTAAGATGGCTGCGACAGCGACGGCAAGCGACATAATGACCGCGAAACTTTTCTTTAACGCGGCGTTCCCGGTAATGCGGGTAGTCCTGGAGGACGATCCGGCAATGAAGGCCCGCTTTGCCGGGGTAAAGGCGGTGGTGCAGATAGGCGCGAAAAACCCCGGCGGGGAGGAAGCTTTTCTAGCCTGCCATCTGGTTTTTGACAGCGGCAGCTTTTCCGTAATCCAGGGGCCGGCGGAGAATCCCGGCATAGCCCTGACTTTTTCCTCAGTGGCAAAGATGAACGCCATGTTCCGGGGGGGCGCCGCGCTCCCCGCAATCAGGGGCTTCGGAAAACTCGGAACCCTGGTCAAAGTTTTCTCCCTCCTCATGTCCCTGATGATCATGATGCCTTCCAGCCGGCCAAAAGATCCGGCAAGGCAGAAGCTCAAGGTAAAGATGAGCCTCTACATGATCACCCGCGCGCTTTCCAGCTACAACAAGCTGGGGGACAGCGGCATGGCCGAATGGTGCCGCCGCCAGCCGGACCGTATCTACCAGTTCCTGGTTGACGGTGAGGGCGGCCCCGGCGCGGACCCGGCGGTAGCGGCGTACCTCCGGGTCAAGGCGGGGAAGTCCAAATCCGGCCACGGGGTCTATACCCGGCGCAGCCCCTTCGTGCTGTTCCATTTTTTCTCCGTCGCCGGGGCGCTCAAAGTGCTTCTGAAAGACGTAGGGTTTGTGGAAGGCGTGGAACAGGGCTGCGTGGAAATCGTCGGCTCCCCTGAATACGCCATGTACCTTAACGACTACATGTCGATCCTCCAGGGAATGCTGACCTGACGGAACCCCGGCCTGGCGGCCAGCCCGGCAGCCGCAAAAATCACCGTATCCGGTAAAGGCCCCCTTTTTCCGCCACCAGAAGGTCCTTCTCAAGGGAGTCCATCACCGCGTAAATTTCCCCCTCCCCCATCCCGGTGCTGCGGGCCAGCGCCTTCGCGGAAGCCGGCCCGCTAAAGGCAAGGGCTTTCACCACCCTGCCCCGCTTCTGGCGGAAGGAGCCTTCAAAGCGGCTCTGTTTCGCGTAATGGGCGCTTTTCCTGTTAGGGTTGGCGGCGGTTTTTTTCAGGGCCGCCCCGTAATCCATAAGGGCGTAATACCATCTGCGGGGGTCTTCCCGGTCCAGCGCGCCTTCCAGAATAGGGCGTATATCCCTGTCGCTCACCGAAGCGCGATCCTTGAAAAAGAAGTGGATCACCGCGGCGCGTATGTTTGTCTCTATAAATACCGAGGGGTAATTGTAGCCAAAACACGCGATAGCCCCGGAACAGTAGCCCCCAATGCCGGGCAGCTTCCGCAGTTCCCCCGGGTTGTCCGGCACCCTGCCCCCGTATTCGCCCGCGATAATCTTCGCGCAGGAATGCAGGTACTTCGCGCGGCGGTTATAGCCCAGGCCGCTCCATTCCCTCAGAACCTCTTCAAAAGGGGCCGCCGCAAGCCCCTCCGGTTCCGGCCAAAGCCCCGTCCAGCGCTCCCAGTAGCGCAGCACCCTTTCCGTCTGCGTCTGCTGCAGCATAAACTCCGATACCAGCACCCCCCAGGGCCCGGTATCTTTCCGCCACGGGAAATCGCGCCCCTCTTTTTCATAAAAAGCGTAAACAGCATCCCTGAATTCCAGGACTTCCGCCGCGCCTTTCAACCGGCCCGCGCCTTTCCGCCAGCTTTTCCATCGGCCTTTTCATTCGCCTTTTCGATAATAAGCCGCGCCACAGCCTCCGCGCCAATATCGTCGGTGTCGATAACAAGGTCCGCGAAAGAATAGTCGTCGTTGTCAATGTTGTATATTCTCAGGTAGCGCTCCCGGTCCTGCCTGTCCCGTTCCCCGGTAAAAGAGGCGACATCCTCAAGCCTGCCCCCTTCCCGCTTCACAATCCTCTTTGCCCTGGTTTCCGGCCTGGCTTTAAGGTATACCTTGACATCCGCCTCCCCGAGCATCCAGATAGCAAGGCGGGAACCCAGCACGCAGCCGCCGTCTTCGCGGGCCAGCGCCGCCTGGCGGCCATCGACCTCCCGGTCCCAGGAATCGTCCTTCGCCGCTAGGGACAGCACTTCCGCAAGGCTCATCCCCTTTTCCTCCGCCAGGCTGCGGAAAGTAAAATTGATAAACCGCAGATCAAGGGCGTCGGCCACAAGGCGGCTTATAGTCGTATTCCCGCACCCGCTTTTCCCCGAAACCGCAATCCTCAGCGCCTTTTTCATCTCTCGAAAATCCCCATATTTTTACTATATACAGAGCGTTCAAAATGTCAATTTTATCCTATTTTTCTTATTCCGGGCGCATCCTGCCGCTGCGCGGCAGGACCGGGCTTTCCGGGGTTCCGCTTCGCTCCATTCCCTTGCTGCGCTTCGGGAACGCTCCGCGCCCCTCCAATCCCTTGCGCTGCTTTGAAACGGCATCCTGCCGTTTCAAAGCTTTGAGTTTTGCTCGGCAAAACTCATGAATCAATACAGCCGGCATCCCTGCCGGCCTCATTCACTGGAATTTTTAACCGCGAAGTCAAAACATACCTTTATTCTTCACCGCAAAGTCGAATCGAACCAGAGGTTCGCAGTAAAAGAAGTAAGGAACAATGACTAATGAACAATGGAAGACGGGAAGGCTGAGAGGTGATTAGGGAGCGGTGAGCGGCGAGCAATGACAGACACAATTGCTAATTATTAATTGCTCATTGTTAATTACTTGTTCGACTTCCCCGACTTTGCGGTAAAAATCTGGATTGATGCCCTGACTTTGCGTTGCCTCTAAAGCTGGGCGGTCAGTGTTTGGACCGTTTCCTGAGGGAGGCCGGTTGCCTGTGCCACCTGCTCGACCGACAGCCCCAGCCGGAGAATGTTCCGGGCAGTGTCCCTAAGCCGCTGTCGCTCCAATTCTACCCTGGAAACAGCTTCCTCGCGGGAACGCCGTTCTTCCTCGCGGGATTGCTCCAATTCAGCCACCCGGGAAACGGCTTCTTCCTTCTCCCTGTGGAGCTTCTCAATTACCCTTAAGCTCGAAAAATCCATCCCTTCCTCCTCAAATTCATTATATTCCCCGTATACTTCCCGGTGCAATACTTCCGTCATCCCCAGCACCTTGTCCCCGTCTACTTCGCTCAGGTTCCCACCCTCCTTCTCCCGCCCCAGCGCCTCCCCTATCTCCCGGTATATTCCCTTCAATTCCTCCGCCAGTTTCTCCCGTTCCTCCCGTGTCTTGGCCCGCTTCGTCCTCTTTCTCAGTTTGAGAATGTACAGCGGCGCGAAAATTATCATGTGCCGCTCCAGCAGCCCCTCTACCGAAAGTTCCGTGAGCTTTATCACCGGAGTCCGGTACTCGTAACAGAAACCGTCCGGAAAACAGACGCGCAGTATCTCGTAGTCCGGCGCGCCGGCGGCGGGTTCCAGGTAGATGGCCAGGCTTTTGGGGAAACTGACGGTCTCGACGCCGCCCTCCTTTAAGGGGTGTTCCAGGGCTTCGGCGGCGTCGTAGCGGAACATTCTGAGGGCCATGCCGGCCCTGCGGTCGAGCTGGATTTCGATGTGGTAGCGGGAGTTTTCCCCGACCAGGAAAACGCTGTCGGCGATGACGGTTTTGCCGCCGGGGCGTCCTTTCCCCGGGCGGGAGGGGAGGCGGTATTCGGTATTGGTGCGGATGACGGGGGCGTCCGGGGGGTGGGAGGCGGAGAAGCTGGCGTTGAGAAAGTGGATGATAGCCTGGTCTGAAAGGCTGAGTATTTCCTTGGCGGCGCTATCGAAATCGTTATGCATAGGGGGCGGCTCCTTTGTCCTATAATATATAGGGGTCTGAGTCGCCGTTTTGCTTTAACTGTAGTGACGAATTTCACCGCTATTTTTTTACCTCGAAGTCGAAAAAGTCGAATAAGTTTCTTGTACTTCTTTTACCTTTTTGACTTTGCGGTTAAAAATTTAGCTGCGGGGGCTGCGGCATGGATGCCGCTGTTTCCATTGCTATCCGCCAGCGGCAGATAGATGGAGTTTGCCGCAGGCAAACTCCGATGCCAAAATCCGCCATGGAAGGCGGATTTTGGCACGCGCAAGGGATAGAAGCGGAACAAAAACACGTAAGCGTTTTTGTTGGAGCGGATAGCCCGGTCCCCGGCGGAGCCGGGGATGCGCCCGGATTCTTCATTAAAATATGAAGCTGCCGCGCCGGGCTGCAACGCGGGGCATTGATGTTGGCCGGGAAGCGCGTTACTATTTGGCAGGGGGTAGTTATGAAACAGTTTTCCGCCGGGTTAGGGCGCCGGGCCTGTAGCGAGGTCCGCGCGCGGGGTTTGCTGCCGGTGTTTTTTCTTTTTGGGTTTTTCCTTTCGGGCTTTTTTCTTTCCTGCAGGGGCGGGCTTCCCGGGCCTGATCCAAGGCAGGTGGAGGCTGTTTCCGGCGGGCTTGTCGCGCAGCCGGGCGTGGTGGAAGTGCGCTTTACCTCGGAGCGGGACAGTTCCCTGCCTCCTCCGGGGGGGGCTTTGCGGCTTTTACCGAAAACGCGCGGGGCACTGTCCTGGAAGGACGCCTATACTCTGGTTTTTACGCCCGAAGAGCCTTTGAAGCCGGGGAAGCGTTACCGGGCGCTTGTTGACGGGGCGAAAATCGCGGGCGCTGCGGCGGTTTCGTCCTTTGGTTTTGAATTTGAAGCCCAGCCGCCACTCTTTGAGGTGGTTTTTGATCCGGTGCGTATAAACGGGGCCGGGGACGCGGTGGTTTCGGGCGCGCTTAAGGCCGGGGAGGGGGCGTCCCTTTCCCGTATAGAGGGGGCGCTGAATTCCCCGGAACTGGGGCGGCCCGAATGGTCGCACGGGGAAGGTTCCCACCGCTTTAGTTTCCCTCCTTTTGTCCGGGGGGATGCGGAGCGGACCGTCGCGGTGAACTGGTCGGGCCGGGCGCTTGGTTCGCCGGAAAAGGGTTTTATGTCTTTCCGCATACCCGCGTCGGGCCGCTTTGAGGTGATGAGTATAGGGACTCCCGCGCCGGGCGTGCTGGAAGTGGCTTTTTCCTCGCCCCTGAAGGCGGACCAGGACCTGCGGGGCTTTGTTTCCCTGGGCGGCAATACCAATGTCCGGTACTCACTGGAGGGGAACATTGCCCGCATATTCGGGGCCGAGGATATGAGGCCGGGGACGGAGCTTTCTATCCGGGACCTGAGCGACGAGGACGGGCGCTTTCTCGCGGAGCCGGTACAGTACCGGGTTTCGGCGGCCTGGGAAATTCCGGAGGCCCGCTTTACGGGGGAGGGGACTATACTCCCTACCAGCCAAGGGGCCGCGATGGCTGTGGAAACGCGGAATATTTCCGGGCTTTTGGTCGAGGCTTTCAGGATATACGGGGACAACATGATCCAGTTCCTCCAGGTGAACAACCTTGGCGGGGACCGGGAACTGTACCGGGTCGGGGAGCCGGTCTGGGCAAAGGAGTTTAACTTTCCCTGGGGGGAAGGCGACAAAAACCGCTGGGTCCGCCGGGGGCTTGACCTTTCGGAACTGGTCAGAAAGTACCCGGACGGGATGTTTCATATCAGGATGAGTTTCCGGCCCCGGCACATACACTACGAATGTACCGCGGACCACGGGGATTTTTCGAACCTGCCTTTCCCGGACGACAGTTTTCCTGTTATCGGGGCCGGGGAGGGGGAGCAGAGTTTCTGGGACAATTACGGCTCGTCCAGCCGGTCCAGGTACGACTGGTACCGTTACCGGAACGATCCCTGCCACCCGGCGTTTTACGAGGCCTACGGCGATCACAATATCACGACGGGCAAAAATGTGCTGGTGTCGGACCTGGGGCTTTTGGCGAAGAAGTCCGCAGACGGGAACTGGCTGCTCGCGGTAAGCGACGTGAAAACGGCCCTGCCGGTTTCCGGGGCGGCGGTGGAGCTGCGCAATTTTCAGGGAAGGGTCCTTTCCCGCGCGGTTACCGGGAACGACGGCCTTGCCCGTTTCGGTAATCCGGGGGCCGCGGCTTTTGCGTATGCCCAAAGTGCCGCGAACCGGGGCTACCTGAGGCTGAACGACTCGGCTGTCCTGGCGGTAAGCCACTTCGACGTGTCGGGGGGCCAGCCGGCGGACGGGGTCCGGGGCTTTATCTACGGGGAGCGCGGGGTGTGGCGGCCCGGGGATCCTATCTACCTGACTTTCCTCCTTTCGGATACGGGCGGCTCCCTTCCGCCCGATCACCCTGTGCTTTTTGAGCTTGAGGACCCGCGCGGCAGGATCGCCGCCCAGCGGACCTATACCTCTTCTGTAGACGGGTTTTACCCTATTACCGTCTCGACTTCGGAAAACGACCCTACCGGGGACTGGACCGCGAGGGTCCGGGTCGGGGCGAATGTGTTTACCAGGGGCGTCAAGATCGAGACGGTGATGCCCAACCGGCTCAGGATGGGCCTGGACTTTGGGGAGCGTGATTACCTTGACGCTTCCCCAATCCCGGTTTCCCTGGAGGCGGCCTGGCTTTACGGCGCGCCCGCTCCGGGCCTGAAGGCCGATGTCTCGGTGTCCTTCGGTGACAGGGAAACCGGCTTTAGTTCATTTACCGATTACAGTTTCCGGGACCCTTCCCGGACCGTTTCGGGCGAGCGGTATATGCTCTACGAGGGCAGTTTGGACGGCGAGGGGAAGGCCCGCTTTGACATGAAGCTTTCCCCCGGCTCCTCGGTTCCGGGGAAGCTCAGCGCCCGGTTTTTGACGCGCGTTTTCGAGCCGTCCGGAGTTTTCTCCTCCGAGCAGGTAGCCGTGGATTTTTCCCCGTACTCACGGTATGTGGGGGTAAAGCTCCCCGCCGGGGACGCCAGCCGGAATATGCTCCTTACCGATACGGACCACAGCGCCGATATTGTGGTCCTTGACGGGGACGGGAAGCTTGTACCCGATTCGCTGCGGCTTGACTGCGCGATCTACAAGCTTTCCTGGCGCTGGTGGTGGGAGAAGGGCATTGGCGAGCGGGCGGAATTTTCCGAGGCCCTTTCCCGCCGGGCTATTTCAAGGGAAACAATTACGGTTTCCGGCGGCAGGGCGTCCTGGAAGTTCCGGGTGAATTACCCTGACTGGGGCCGCTACCTGGTGCTGGTACGGGACGCTTCCGGGGGCCACAGCGCCGCAAGCATCGTGTACATAGACTGGCCGGGCTGGGCGGGCCGGTCCCAGGGCGTGGGGCAGGGGGCGACCGCCATGCTTACCCTGACGCCCGAAAAGACGCAATACACGAGCGGCGAAAGAATCGCCGTGAGCTTCCCTTCCAACAAGGAGGCGGCCGCCCTGGTGTCGCTTGAAAAGGGGGGGAAGATACTGAAAAGCGAATGGATTAACTGTTCCGATACCCTTACCCGCTACGAGTTCCTCTCGGACCCCTCTATGGCGCCGAATGTGTATGTCCACATTACCCTGCTCCAGAAACACCTTCAAACGCAAAACGATCTTCCTATTAGGCTGTACGGCATAGTGCCGGTGAACGTGGAGGATCCGAACACGCAGCTTAGGCCCGAGATTAGGGCCCCCGCCAACTGGGAGCCGGAATCGACGGCGTCGTTCAGCGTCCGGGAAGCCTCAGGGCGGCCCATGACCTATACCGCGGCGGTGGTGGACGAGGGCCTTTTGGGTCTTACCCGCTTTACCCTCCCCAACCCCCGCAGTTACTTTTATGCCAGGGAGGCTTCTTTTCTTAAGTCCTGGGACCTCTATTCCGAAATAATGGGCGCTTATTCGGGCCAGCTTGAAACCCTCCTTGCCATCGGGGGCGGGGATGATATATTCGACGATTCAGTGAAAAAAACCGAGCGCTTCAAACCGGTAGTGCGCTTCTTTGGGCCTTATACCCTCAAAGCCGGTGAAACGCGTACCGAGGAGTTTACCCTGCCTCCCTACGCGGGGGCCTTGCGCGTCATGGTGCTGGCCGCTTCTTCCGGCCCGCCCGCGGCTGCCGGCGCGGTTTCGGGAAGGGCCTACGGCACGGCGGAGAAATCCGTCCCGGTTTCGTCCGACCTTATGGTTTACGGGACGGTCCCTCGGCTTCTCTCTCCGGGAGACGAGGCGGTTATCCCGGTAACGATTTATTCCTACCGCGAGGGAAGGCGGCAGGTAACGGTCAGCCTTGTCCCTGAAGCCGGGCTGGAATTTACCGGCGGGGAAAACTTGCCGGGGCGGCGTACCGTCAGTTTTGATAAAAGCGGCGATATAACGGTTGAGTTTAAGGTAAAGGCGATGGACAGGCCGGGGGCAGCCCGCCTCAATGTTGCCGCGGAATCGCCGGGGCTTAAAACAGCCAATCACCGAACGGAACTGGAAATACGTTCAACCGCGATACCCGTAACCGAGGCCCTTACGGAACTGGTTGCGGCGAAGGGGGCCTGGCCGGGCCGTATCAGGCTGCCGGGCCGCGCCGGGACCAATGCCGCAGTTCTGGAATTGTCCCGGCTCCCGCCCCTTAATCTGGAAAAGAGGCTCGACTTCCTCATCCAGTACCCCAACGGCTGCGTGGAACAGACCACCAGCTCGGTGTTCCCCCAGCTTTACCTGGGCAGGGTTCTCACGCTGGAGGCAGGCCGTCTGGCCGAGACCCGTTCCAATATCGCCGCGGGGATTGACCGGCTCATGGGGTTCAGGACTTCGGGGGGCGGTTTTTCCTACTGGCCCGGCGACGCGGAACCTCATGACTGGGGCAGTTCCTACGCGGGGCATTTCCTTGTGGAGGCAAAGCGGGCGGGTTTTGCTGTGCCTGCCCAGGCAATCGAAAACTGGACCGAATTCCAGCGCGGGAAGGCCGCGGTCTGGTCCGGCAGGAACGGAGGTTCCCAGCTGGATCAGGCGTACCGGCTTTATACCCTGGCGCTGGCCGGGGCCGCCGATCTGGGATCGATGAACCGCCTGCGCGACACCGACGGCCTTTCGCCCGCGGCGGCCTGGCGTCTCGCGGCGGCCTACTGGTACGGCGGCCAGCGGGACGCGGCCCGATCCCTGGTCGGGAGGCTGACCGTCTCCGTAGAGGATTACCGCGAGTTAAGCGGCACCTTCGGCTCGGCCCTGCGGGACAAGGCTATGATCCTGGAAACCCTGGCCCTTCTTGGGGACTATACCAGGGCGCGGCCCCTGCTTGAGGAAATTTCCGCCTCGCTTTCGTCGGAATCCTGGCTTTCTACCCAGGAAACCGCCTACTCCCTTATCGCGGCGGTCCCCTTTGTCCAGGGGGTAGCCGGAACGGAACCTATACAGGTGGAATACAGCCTGGGGGCGGCGCAAGGGTCCGCCGTCTTCCAGACGGCATCCGCCCGCTTCCCCTTCCCGGTCCCGGCGGAGACCCCGCCCGATTCGTCGTTCCCGTTCAGGGTTGCGAATCTTTCGGGAATTCCGGTATACGCCCGGATAAGCATGACGGGCCTTCCCCGCGAGGGGATGGAACCGGCTATGTCCCAGGGCCTCAGCCTTAGCGTTGAGTACCGGGACATCCAGGGGAAGATCATTAACCCCGACGAGATCAAAGTAGGGGACGATATGGAAATCAGGGTGGGCGTGCGGAATACCGGCCTGCGGGCTGTGCCGGAAATCGCTGTGATCCATCCCCTGCCGGCTTCCTGGGAGATAATCAACTACCGGCTCGCCGGGGGGGGCAGTTCCTACGCGTATGATTACCAGGATATACGGGATGACCGGGTAATGACTTATTTTGATCTTGGCCGGGGCGGGCAAAAGATAATTGTTTTCCGGGTGAACCGGGCCTACGGGGGGAATTATTACCGGCCCGCTATCCATGCCTACGCGATGTACGACGAATCCATCCGGGCAATCGTGCCGGGAGCGCCGGGGGTTCCTGCCGGCCCCGCCCCGTAAAACCGGTGAAACGCGCCCGGTCCCGGTTCAGGCGCTGCCTCTATATTGCCGGATTCGGGACCCTGCTTCTCATCTTTGCCCTGTCCCTGCCGGACCCCCTTTTCAGCCCCCCCTATTCCCCGGTCCTCTATGGCCGGAAGGGGGAGCTTTTGGGGGCGCGGGTAGCTCCGGACGGCCAGTGGCGTTTCCCGCCCGGCCCGCAGGTAAACAGCAGATTCGCCGCCGCCCTGCTTGAATACGAGGACCGGCGTTTCAGATACCACCCCGGCGTCGATCCCATAGCCGTCTTCCGCGCCTTCTTCCAGAACCTGGGCGCGGGCAGGGTTGTTTCGGGCGGCTCCACCCTTACCATGCAGACAATCCGGCTCTCCCGCCAAAGCTCCCGCCGTGAGGCCGGACTCCCTGCCCGGCGCACCCTTCTTGAAAAGGCAGTAGAGGCGGTCCTTGCCCTGCGCCTGGAAATAGCCCTTTCCAAAGACGAAATCCTCGCCCTTTACGCCTCCCACGCGCCTTTCGGGGGGAATGTCGTCGGGCTTGAGGCCGCGTCCTGGCGCTGGTTCGGCCGTTCCGCCGAAGACCTCTCCTGGGCCGAGGCCGCGACCCTGGCCGTACTGCCGAACAGCCCCTCCCTGGTCCACCCGGGCCGGAACCGGGACTTGCTGCGGGAAAAACGGGACGCCCTTCTTGGCCGGCTTTTTAGCCGCGGCGTCATCGGCGAGGAAACCCTCCTCCTCGCCAGGGCGGAGGCCCTCCCCGCCGAACCCCTGCCTCTGCCGCAGCTTGCCCCGCATCTTCTCTCCCGGATCATCGGGGAGCAGGGAGGCGGCCAAAACGCGCCCTCCCGCATAGACACAACCCTGGACGGGGCCATGCAGGAGCAGGCGGGCCGCGTCATGAACCGATGGGCCGGGCATTTCGCGGAAAACGGCATAATGAACGGGGCCTGCCTTGTCATGGATACCCAAAGCGGCGAAGTCCGCGTATATATAGGAAATGTACATTCCCCCGAAGCCGCCGATGTGGACATCATCACTTCCCCCCGGAGTTCCGGAAGCATACTTAAACCCTTCCTCTTTGCCGCCATGCTCGATTCCGGCGACATCCTGCCTGTTTCCCTGGTAAGCGACATCCCCACCCGCGTAGGAAGCTACAGCCCGGAAAACATAAGCCGCAGCTACCTGGGCGCGGTCCCCGCCGCTTCCGCCCTAGCCCGCTCCCTGAACATCCCCGCGGTCCGCTCCCTCCGCCGCTACGGGGTCAGCCGCTTCGCCCGCCTGCTCCGCGCCCTGGGAGCAGACACCCTTTTCCGCCCCGACGACGAATACGGCCTTCCCCTCATCCTCGGCGGCGCCGAGGTTACGCTTTGGGACATGGCCGGCCTCTACGCGGGCCTTGCCCGTACCAGCATCTTCCCCTTTGCCCGTGAATCCCAGTTTTTCCCGGCGGCCTTTTACCCCCAATCCTCCCCGGCCCCCGCAGACGCCCCTGAAACCGGGCAGCCCCGGCCCTATTCGCCGGGAGCCGCCTGGCTCACCCTGGAGGCCCTAGCCTTCGGGACGCGCCCCGGCGAGGAGGCGGCCTGGCAGGACTACGCCAGCTCCCGGCGCATAGCCTGGAAAACCGGGACCAGCTTCGGTTTCCGGGATGCCTGGGCCATCGGCGTCACACTCCGCTGGACCATTGCCGTGTGGATCGGGAACGCCTCCGGGGAAGGCCGCCCGGAACTGCGGAGCGCCGTAACCGCCTCACCGGTACTCTTCGAGCTTTTTTCCGCCTTCGGGGCCGGGGAATGGTTTCCCAGGCCGGAAACAGAACTCAGGGCCGTCGAGGTCTGCGCCGCCTCGGGCTTTCCCGCCGGTCCCGACTGCGAAAAACTGGCTTCCGCCGAGGCCCCCCGGAGCAGCCCCGCGCTTCCCCCCTGCCCCTACTGCCGGACCGTCACGCTCAGCGAGGCCGGGGACCGCCAGGCCCTTGCCGAAGCAGGTTCTTCCCGGCCCCTCGTACAGCGAAAGTGGTTCGTCCTCCCCCCGGCGGAGGAGTGGTACTACAGGCGCTGGAATCTGGATTACCGGCCCCTCCCTCCCCCCGAAACCGCGGAAAGCCCCGGAACGCCGGCCCCGGCCCCCATTGCCCTTTTCAACCCCGAGGAAGGCTCGCAGATATACGTACCCATAGAGCTTGACGGCAATCCCGGAAGGGTCCTCTTTACCGCCGCCCACCGGGAAAACGCCGCCCGCGTTTACTGGCACCTGGACGAAACCTATCTGGGCTACACCGAGATCTTCCACGAAATGGAAAGCCGCCCCTCCCCCGGCCCCCACACCCTTACCCTGGTTGACATGGCGGGCAATACCGTCACCCGCCGTTTCGAGATCCTTGCCCGGCCGGACGACGCCTAAGCGTAACCCTGTTACCCTGAAGCTCGTAATACCGCGCGAACCTGAAATATAATATTACGCGATTTTTTATTTGGGCGCATTTCCTTTCTTTGCGCTTCGCGCAAAGAACGCTTCGCGCCGGAAACCGGGCTTTCCGCTTGTATCTTTTTTGCCTGCGGCAAAAAAGGATACCGCTTCAATCCCTTGCGCTGCTGTGAAACGGCATCCATGCCGCAACCTCCGCGGCTAAATTTTTAACCGCAAAGTCGAAAAAATAAAAGAAGTACAAGAAGTAAGAATGAACTACCTCTTTAACTTCTTTCCCTTTTTGGCTTTGAACGCAAGCCGGGGTCAGACCCCTCCCCTTCATTCAAAACTTCTTCGACTTCTTCGACTTCGTGGTAAAATCCTGAAGTTTAATTTGATGCCTGGCACCCTATTCAGCGTTATACGCCGCTTGACAATATTTTCCATCTTTGTTATAGTCTTATCTACATTCCCCTGTAGCTCAGCTGGCAGAGCAAGTGGCTGTTAACCACTGGGTCCGTGGTTCGAACCCGCGCGGGGGAGCGAAAGAAAGCCTGTCTTAGGACAGGCTTTCTTTGTTGTAATTCATTATTCTGTAAGGAATTAGCGAAAACCCGCCCGAACCGTCTAGCCTGACACTTCCATACCATTTGTCGAAACAAACGCTGGCCGGCGAAATGGCCAACAAGACGCGGTGCGAGGGAACGACGGAATGACTATCATGGTTGGGAAGTATCACCTCTTTGAGGGGGAGCATATAAGGTGGTTCTACAGGTTCCGGAGGGGGCAGGATGCACAAACAGAAAGACGCTATTGGCCTCTATGGTATTTTACCCATGTCTTTCCTCCTGCCGGTTTTTGTCTTATTTTGCCTGAGGGGGGCCTGTTACCGCACGGGCGGCCCGGACGCGCAGAGGCCCTGTCCGGCCCCCCTACGCTCCGGCCCTGCTCCGCAGGGCCTCCGCTACCCCCCCGCGCAAGGGATTGAAGCGGTATCCTTTTTTGCCGCAGGCAAAAAAGATACAAGCGTAAAGCCCGGTCCGCGGGCCGTCCTGCCCTACGGGCAGGGTGGCGCGCGGATGCGCCCAAAACAAAAAAATTTTAGGAAGTCTGGGGCGGCGTATCATCCCTGCCGGTTCCCAGGATTAGTAGTTCCGGGTGGTACTCGAAGTGCATGGTGTCATAGCGCGGCCATCTGCCGCCCCATATAAACCCCTGTTCCTCGAAGGCCCGGATCACCGCGGCGGGCGGGGTCTGGCGCTTTTCGGCGGGAACGGTACGCCAGTCAATCCCTTTGGC
>JAIRZS010000021.1 GCA_031267115.1 Treponema sp. | reverse complement strand
GTAAGGGAAGAAGCGGGGCTTTCGTACCGCGCTTAGTGAACTTATTAAACTTATTCGACTTTTTTGACTTTGCGGTGAATCCTGCGGTAATTTCTTACGCGAGGGGGGTAGCGGAAGACATGACGCGGCAGGCGGCAAGTCTGGAGCGCAGGGGGGCCGGACAGGGCCTGCGTTTGCCGGGGCCGCCCGTATGGTAACAGGCCCCCCCTTAGCATTCTTCATTGCAGCATAGGCGCGGGCCGGCGTTTAGTTGACGACTTACGCTCTTCGGCTGGATTTTTATATGGCGCAAACGTTCGGTTACGATTCGATTTAACGTGGCGTAATTCGTAGCGTTGACAAGAGGGCTTTTTGAGTATAATATTTTAATATGGGTTATGCCGTTCTTTCAACCTGGAAAATGTCTTTTAACGGGGCGCTCATCGCCGGGGAGGTGCTGAAAAATGGCGGAACTCCCCTTGAGGCGATCAAGGCAGGAATTAACGATGTTGAAAATAATCCCGATTATCTTTCTGTCGGTTACGGAGGGCTTCCAAACCGCGAAGGAGAAGTTGAACTTGACGCGGCAATCATGGATGGTTCGACTGGCCTTTTCGGCGGTATAATGGGGGTAAAGGGCATTGCCAATCCCATAGACGTAGCCCTTGACTTAAGCCAAAAGCGCTTAAACTGCCTTCTCTGCGGAACCGGTGCGGAAAAATACGCCCGGCTTAAAGGCTTTGAATTTAAAAATATGCTGACGGAAAAAGCAAAAAAGCAATGGGAAGAACAAGAAATAAAAAACAACGACGCCGAAAGTCTTGTTTCCTACAACGGACACGACACCGTTTCGTTTGTAGCGCGGCAAGGAACGTTCCTGGCCGCAGGGGTTTCCACATCCGGGATTTTTTTAAAAGTCCCTGGCCGTGTGGGGGATAGTCCCATAGTCGGCGGCGGCCTTTACAGTGACAGCGAAGCTGGAGCCGCTGCCGCAACTGGAGACGGCGAAGACATACTGCGGGGTTGTCTGTCTTACGAAATTGTGCGGCAAATGGAAAGCGGTAAAACAGCTATGGAAGCCTGCGAGACAACGCTTTGCAATCACCTGAAAAAAATGAACCGCAAAGGCTTAAAGATTGGCCCTGTTTCCCTTATCGCCCTAGATGCGGACGGTGGTTTTGGGGCGGCGACCAGTCTTAATGAATTCGCGTTTATCTATACGGACAACTCCACCCCGCCCGCAGTCTGGATTGCCGGGGCAAAAACCGGCGTGGTAAAGGCGACAGGAGAGCGGCTAAGCCAATACACGAGGGATTAGGGCGGGCGGAACAAGCGGTGCCAGGCCGTACTCACGCCCCGGTCTTCCCCTCCCTCCATAGCCTGTGTTCAAACGCATTACTCACCGATATATTGCAAAAAACGCGCCACTCGCTCGTTTTCTTTTTTCGCACGAATAAAGAAATCGTTTCCGGAAACATCAAGAACAATACTACCGCCTTCAAGAAAAAGCACCCGGCTCGCAACACGCTGGGCAAAAGTCATTTCATGGGTTACTACCAGCATGTAAACCCCCTCTGCGGCGAGCTGTTCCAGAATACGAAGTACTTCGCTACTCATCTCCGGATCCAGGGCCGATGTAATTTCGTCCAGAAGGAGTATGCGGGGATTCATCATGAGGGCGCGGGCAATGGCAATACGCTGCTGTTCACCACCGGAAAGTTCGTTATGCCTTGATTTTTCCTTGCTTACAAGTCCAACCTTAGTCAAATAAAAACGGGCCTTTTCAACCGCTTCTTTTTTCGGCATTCCCAAAAGATGAATGGGACTGAGGATCAGGTTATCTAGTACGTTCAGGTGAGGGAAAAGAACCGTACTTTGAAAAACCATACCGCAGGTAAGCCGGATTTTCCTAAGGTTACGTTTTTCCTTTACCGAAAGACCGTCTACCAGTATGTCTCCGCTGTCTATGGATTCAAGCCCGTTAATACAGCGCAACAGGGTGCTTTTGCCAGTACCCGATGGGCCGACAATAACCGTAACCCCTTCGGAAGAAAACGTTACGCTAAAGTCCTGCAGGACAACCAGGTTTCCAAAACGTTTGGTTATATTCTTTACTTCAACAACATCCATCCTTATCACTCCGATTGTTTCCGCATCAATAAGAATAATCAACCCGTTTTTCCAGATACTGGGCCAGCTTAGAAAGCGGAAAAGAAATAACATAGTAGAATACAAAAACAATTCCCCATATCGCAAAAGGCATTAGGGTTCTTTGGGTAATTCCCGCTCCAACTTTCGCCAGATCTGCCAATCCGATAATGGAAACAAATGCCGAACATTGTAGCTGATTAATATACAGGGTAATCGCCTGAGGAATTAGTATCCGTATAGCCTGCCAGAAGATTATCCTGCAGAACACCGACGGCTTGCCGTGTCCCAAAGCATAAGCGGCCTCCCACTGGGCTTTGGGAACCGCTCTAATAGATGTATTGACCAAAACGGCAAAAAACGCCCCCGTATTGAGCGACAGGGTAAGAACACCCGCAGTAAAGGGATCTAGTATAATCCTTGAAACCATTGGCAGCCCGAAATAAACAAGAAAGAGCTGGGTTATAAGGGGAGAATTCCGCAGGGGCTCAATATATATAAGGGGAAGGCTCGAAATTATTTTGTTCTTCGACGTACATATTATTCCCAAAATGATTCCGATAACGGTCCCAATAAAAATCGATAAAAGGGTAACCGTCATTGTCATCCGTATTCCCCGTAAAAGGGCCAGTAGATCATTCCAGTTTAAACTTGTGTATTGATCAATCATGCACGGGAACCCTTTATAATGTGATTTCTATACGTCTGTTTATCGCCTTGGCGATAAACGAAAGCAGAAAGGTAAACACGCAGTAAGCGCCCATGATAAACAGATACATCTCAAAAGGCCGGGATGTACGGGCCGTTATGGTTCTTGATACGCCCATTAGTTCATTCACGGTAATTGTGAAGGCCGCCGATGTGGTGAGAACCAAATTAATAAAATTACTGGTTAGCGACCTGAAAGCCAGGCGTAGCGCAACGGGGATTATTATCAACCGGAATACCTGAAACTGCGAAAGCCCCAGAGCCGCGGCGCACTGGTAATAATCTTTTTTTATCGCCAAAAGGCCCGACCGTATAGCTTCGCAGTTGGGCGCACTTGTATTGATGCTTAAACCTATAATGGCGGTGACTATGGGATCTGTATTGATACCAAGCGCGGGAAGCCCATAAAAAAGAAAATACAGCTGGATCAAAAACGGTGTGTTGCGCAGAAAGTCGACCCAGGCCGCACCTATTCCCCTTAGCAAGACAAAACGGGAACGCCGCATAAGGGCAATGATAAGGCCAAGAAAAAACCCGAAGGTCAGCGTCAGTACGGCGATCATCAATGTATTAAGGACACCCATTCCAATTTGGGGCCAATAATTATTTAAAAATCGGAAATTCAGCCTGTAGATAACACGCCCCCTTTTTTGAGGCGTCCGAAAAGCGCACAGCTTTCCGAACGCCGGCGTTCATTGCTTTACCACAGCGCGGCCAGGGGTGCGGGTTCTTCTCCCCACCATTTTTTGTATGTTTCCTGCTGCCAGCCCTGGGTAATATTCCAGGACACAAACTGGTTGACCCAATAGAGGAAATGAGGATCTTCCAGCGGAACGCCGAAACAAATCGGATCCGAGGTGTACTGCCTGGGAGGAGACGTCAGCGTACCGTTGGAATTCTTTGCCGCGTAATCTACTAAAATACTGTCCTCAAATCCGGCGTCGCATTTACCCTGTTCAACCTGTAAAATCTCATCGGTAAAAGAATTTACATACAAGAGCTTTGCCAGGGGAGCGTATCTTAAAACCAGTTCTTCACCGGTCGTCCCCCGTCCTACAGAGACGGTCACATTCGGATCGTTAAGATCTTCTATATTCCTGAATCTGGATCCGGCTCTGGTCAACATCTTGACACCAACCCTAAGATAGGGTATCGACATACCGACAAGCTGCGAACGGGCAAGATTGCCGGTCATGTTGGCGCAGACTACGTCAATACGTCCCGATGTTAAGGCGGCAATCCTGGTTTCCCCATCAACTTCCACTACTTCCAGTTCGACATCCAGGGCTTCCGCCATGTGTTTTGCCCAGTCGTAGTCGTACCCGGCGGGATTTCCTTGATCATCAAAGAAACCCATCGGGATACCGCCCAGGGCAATTCCGGCGATCAGTTTACCGCGTTCTTTGATTTCCGCGATTTTAGTTCCCACCCCGTTTGCTCTGTCTGTGTTACTCCCGCCGCCTCCGCAGGACAGTGAAAAAACTAAAATACCAACACATAGCAGCACTAAAATTTTTTTCATCACATTCCTCCTTAAAAATTACTCCTAAAAACTCAGGAGACTATTCCCTTTACTTCCGTAACAAACGAACTGTCAATGACCGTATATTCGTCTTCCGGAGGATACAACATCCCCCCATAAAAAATACTGCGGTTGTTTTTGGTAGAAGAGTCCTTGTAGACTATTGATTTGGCTATATGAATCTGGGTACAGCCGGTTTTTTCAACCAGGGCGGCGGCATTTTTTATCGTAACTCCCGCTCCGGGCAGTATTTCAATGCGTCCGGCGGCATGGCGGATCATCTCGCGGATCGTATCGGCGCCCCAGAATACATCCGGCTCCTGGCCGCTGGTAAGAACCCGCCTTACACCGATAGAGACAAGGTCGTCCAGCGTTTTCCGCCAGTCGCTTACCACGTCAATTGCCCGGTGAAAGACGCTTTCTTTTTCGCCTATTATGTCAAGGATAGCTTTACAGCGATCAAAATCCAACGTTCCGTCGGAATGTAAAAAACCAAATACGATACCATCCGCCCCGTGACAGAGCAGCGATTTACAGTCGGCCATCGCCGTTTTAAATTCTGTGTCTGTATAGCAAAAGCCACCCGGTCGGGGCCGAACCATGGCCATGACCGGAATACAACTCATTTCTTTGGCGACAATTACCTCACCTATAGATGGCGTAAGTCCGCCATGAAACAGGTCCGAGTTAAGTTCCACTCTGTCGGCTCCGCCTTTTTCCGCTTCCAGAACATCTTCTACGGAGGCGCAACATACTTCAACCAAAACCCTGCCCATATTGTACCTCTTTGTTTGAAGAACAGCTTAATCCTTTTTGCTATAGTGTCATTATGTTAAACCTCCTCTAGCGTCCTGTCAACGTATTTCTTGACGAATTTTCGGGGTGAACAATATTAAAAAAAGGGGTAACTATTCAGTCTACATCTGCCAATAAATGCCAAGCGGGGTAGCTCGAAAAAAATGATAGTTTTTTCGAGCGGAGGGGGTCCAGACCCTCTCGTCCAACCGGATATGACAAAAAGTCTTAACAAGACTTTTTGCGGAGTAGGGGCTTTAGCCCCCCGACTGAATAGTTACAAAAAGGGGTAAAAAAGCGATAAAAAAGCCGATAGAGGTGGGATTGGAGGCACTGATGATCCCCGAAACCATACCGTTCATAATCGGCTTTTTAACGGCATCAAAGACTTGCGGATCAAGAGAAAGAAATGCTATCCCCTCATCGAAGTTATTGTCATCACCCTTTTAGCCGTTATGGCCTTCGCCAAAGGCTGGGAAGACATCGAGTTGTACGGAAAAACCAGAGAAGCGCGGCTGAAACAGTTTCTCCCCCTGAAAAACAGCATTTCCCGGCACGACGTATACCGCGGGTATTTAACCGGCTTGACCCCATAATATGCCGAAAAAAAATAACTTTTTACGCGACAAGCCAGGACTGCCTCCGCTCCCGGCTCCTCTCTTATTTCGGGGAAAGCGCCCCCAGTTACTGCGGCAACTGTTCCAACTGCGGTACCGAATTTGAGGAAACCGACATTACCATTCCCGCCCAGAAGATACTTTCCTGCGTCTACCGGATAGAGCAGCGGCGGCGGCGTTTCGGGAAAACAACGGTAATAGAAATATTGCGCCTGGCACTTTTTTTTGGAACAGCCTCAATTGTTAATTGCTTACTGTTCTTTACTTCTTTTACTTATTCGACTTTTTCGACTTTGCGGTAAAAAATAACGGGTATATTTCGGCTTTGCGCTACTACTGCTTTGGCGCAAAGCCCTCCGGCGGCGGAATAAGCTGAACCGTGTCGCCGGTCAGTTCAAGAACAAAAAAACCGCTTTCGTAGGCGTAACGCCGGGTATCGTCATCCACGACTCCCCCCGCCATCGCTCCCACCATCTTTTTGCCCGCCACTTCCGCGGGCGGGTATTTTCGTATGCGTTCCATCCGTTTCAGATGATCGTCCACTTCTCTCTTGTCATCGAGTTGGCGCTTAACCTCAACCACCATTACCGTATCGGTATTGGAAAGCAGGATGTCTATGTCCGTCATGGTACGGTTGTTTTCATCGAATATGGGCACCCGCTGGTACGCCCGTTTAAGGTTATACTCCGGGAATTTCTCCCACAGGCGTGCGGCAATGAGCGTTTCTATCAATTCCCCCAGGGACCGGTTCAAACCGCCGACATTGGCGGTTACCCGTTCAACGGTTTTCTTTAACTTTTCCATTTCCTGGGCATTTCTCTCTATCCGTTTATCGGTTTCTTTCATCTGTGCGGCGTTTTCTTTCATCAGCTTATCGGTTTCTTTTATCTGCTCGGCGGTTTCCTCCTGTTTTTTTCCGAGTTCCCTCATACTCGCCATAAATTCCTCAAAAAAAAGGCCCGGATCCATAGTTTGCACTGTCTCCATACTAACTCCCTGCCCCGACTATAGGTTATTTTCGGCCTCCTGTAAAGCGTAAAGCAAAGGTACCAAGCGCCATTTAAGGGGCGCGTTGACCGAGAAAAACGGTGCCTGACACCAAATTATTCAGTTAGCAATGAACAATGAGCAATTATTAATTGCTAATTGTTCCCTGTTTTTACTTCTTTTACTTTTTCGACTTTGCGGTAAATTCTGCGGTAATTTCCCCACGAGGGGGGTAGCGTAAGACTTGCCGCCTACGGCGTCAAGTCTTTTGGAGTTTTGCCGTAGGCAAAACTCCACACCTCATGTGGCAGGGCTGGAGCGCAGGGGGGCCGGACAGCGGCCTGCGGCGCGGCGCCCGCCTCCTGGTAACAGGCCCCCCAACAGAGAAAAACGGCGCCTGACACCAAGTTATTCAGTTACGATTAACAATTATTAATTGCTAATTATTAATTGTTAATTACTTATTCGACTTTTTCAACTTTGCGGTAAAAACTAAGGGGTATATTCCGCCATTCCGCTAGATTTCGTGTATGGCCCGCGCTATCGGCATTCTGCGGCCCATACCGAAGGCCCTGGGCGAGACCTTGAGTACGGGCGGGGCCTGGCGGCGCTTGAATTCGGCGCGGGCCGCGGTTTTGATAACGCTGTCCGCGAGCGCGGGATCCCAGCCGCGCCTGGCGATTTCCTGCCCGGAAAGGTTCTCGAACAGGTAGAGCTTGAGTATCTGATCCAGTTCCTCGTAGGGGGGAAGGCTGTCCTGGTCTTTCTGGTCCGGGCGCAGTTCCGCCGACGGGGGCTTGGCGAGTATGGCTTCGGGGATGACGCTGCCGTTTCCGGATGCCCGGGATCTTTCGTTGATCCGGCGGCAGAGGGCAAAGACTTCTGTTTTAAAGAGGTCGCCGATAGGGGCCAGTGCGCCGCACATATCGCCGTAGAGCGTGCAATAACCCATAGCAAGTTCGCTCTTGTTCCCCGTGGCCAGGAGCATGGAGCCGAATTTGTTGGAATAGGCCATCATCAGGGAGCCGCGTATGCGGGCCTGCAAATTTTCTTCGGCCAAATCGAAGGGGCGGCCCCCGAAGGTTTCCTTCAGCGTGTCCAGGAAACTGGTGAATACCGGCTCGATGGGCAGGACCGAATAGGAACAGCCCAGGTTACGCGCCAGTTCCGCCGCGTCATCCTTCGACCCCTGCGAGGAAAAACGGGAGGGCATACTGAAGGCGGCGATTCTGTCCTTCCCCACGGCGCGGACTCCCAGGTACGCTGCCAGCGCCGAATCGATGCCGCCCGAAAGTCCCAGATGCGCCCGGCTAAATCCGCATTTTTCCATATATTCGCGGATGCCCAGAACCAGGGCGTTTTCCAGAATGTCAAGCTCGGCGCGGGAAAGGCCGACGCCGAAAGGATCCGCCCCGTCCCGCGCTTCCGTACCGGGGGCGGCGGCGCTTAACGCGGGCCCGGCATCTTCGATGTCCCAGGCGGCTTCGGCGGCATCCCCGGCAGCGGTATCCCAGCCGACCAGGTCTTCCTCAAAGCTCTTTGCCGCGAGGGACATAACCGGCTCGGGATCGGCGGGGCGGCCCGCTTTCCGTCCGGGGGCGGGGGCGACGATGAACGAGCGCCCGTCAAAAATGATCGAGTCGTTCGCGCCGACCGCGTTGATGTACACAATCGGCAGATCACCCCGCCGGCAGATCCGCTCGGCCAGGGCTTTTCTGGCCCGCAGCTTTCCCGCGTAGTACGGCGAGGCCGAAGGCACGCAGAGCAGCGAGATTCCCTGGTTGAGCAGGGCCCGCACCGGGTCATCGACATAATAAGTACCGGGCGTCACGGTTTCCCGCCATACATCCTCGCAGACAGCGATACCGATACGCTCGTTCTTGTATTCAAAGGCGGACCAGGACTGCGCCCGCTCGAAATTCCTCGCCTCGTCGAACACATCGTAGGTAGGCAGCAGGGTCTTGATCTGCTCGAAAACCAGCTTGCCGTCCAGAATGATGCCGTACTCGTTGACCAGGGCCTTGCCCCCGGCATAGGGATTTCTGCCCACAAAACCCACGCCTACGGCAATGCCTCGGGGAAGTTCCCGCTGGAGCGTGTGAACGGAAAGGGCGTTAAGTTCCACAAAACGGTCCTGGTCTAGGAGATCCATGGGCGGGTAACCGCAGACAGCCAGTTCCGGAAACAGCACCAGCTCCGACGCCTGTTCTTTCACGGCGCGTTCCGCGAAACGCAGCATCCTGTCCAGGTTCCCCCGGAAATCCCCGATGGTAGAATTAATTTGGGCAATCGAGATACGCATAACATGATTCTACTACAGAGTCTGTTTTCAGTCTACACTGCGCATTGCGCCGGGTTTAAAAGCAGCGCCTTTAGGCGGCGGTTGTTTGTTTTGGGCGCATCCGCGGGCCGTCCGGCCCGCGGACCGGGCTTTACGCTTGTATCTTTTTTGCCCGCGGCAAAAAAGGATACCGCTTCAATCCCTTGCGCGTGATAAAAATCGCCCTCCATGGCGATTTTTATCATCGGAGTTTTGCGAAGCAAAACTCCATCCTGTCCGTCAAAGACGGACAGGCTTAGTTACAGCAGCATCCATGCTGCCTTCCCTGCCGGATTTTGGCATCGGAGTTTGCCGCAGGCAAACTCCATCTATCCGCCCCCGGCGGATAGCAATGGAAACAGCGGCATCCATGCTGCCTTCCCTGCTGGGGCCTTTTCCCGCTTTACGGAAAGGGCGATTTATACCATACTGGACACACCATGATTGATGTTTGGAGAGAAGAATTCGCCGTCAGGTTCGGCGCTGTCGACCGATCGGACCGGCTTACCCTGGCGGCGGTTTTCGATGTATTCCAGGAATTGGCGATCAGCCACGCCGAAGAACTGGGTGTCGGGCGTGACGCCCTGGCCGCGTCCCGGCAGGGCTGGGTTCTCTCCCGGATGGCGGTGGTTATAGACAGCCGGCCCAAATGGGGGGAAACGGTAATCGCGCGATCCTGGCCCCGGGGCGCGGACCGGCTTTTCGCCGTAAGGGATTACGATATACAGGGCAGGGATGGCCAGGTCCTGGTCCGCGGTCGGAGCGACTGGATCATCCTGGACCTGGACCGGCGCCGCCCGCTGCGGGTTCATCCGGTAGTGGAAAAGTTTCCCCAAAACGACGGGCTTGACGCGCTCCCCGGCGCGCCGCCGGGCCTTGAAGCCAGGGAGAACCTGGAAAAAGCCGGGGAACGCCGGGCCGCCTATTCCGACATAGACTACAACGGCCATGTGAACAACGCCCGGTACATCCCCTGGATTCAGGATCTGGGCGATGCCGAAACCCTGGAAAAAGCGGACCGTATCCGGCTGGATATTAATTACCTCAGCGAGATACGGTACGGCGAGCTTATCGAGCTGTGGGCCGCCGGCATTGATGCAGCCGGTCCAGAGGCCGCTTCCGTATCTGACGGGAGTTACAGCCGGGCACTGGCCTTTGAAGGCCGCCGCGCCGCCGGCGGCCAGGCTATGTTCCGGGCGGAACTGCGCACCGGATCGGGCAGCCGCGCATAGTTTTTGAAACCATTCGTAACTATTCAGTCGGGGGGCTAAAGCCCCCACTCCATAGTTACAATCATTCATCGTAATACCCGCCAAAATTTTCAAAAATCGTTGACTTGTTCCGCCGATCGTTCATGCTTAAATCCCGGTACGTGACTGATGGATGACGATGCCAAGGCTCCTGCGGGACGGAAAGCTTCCCTGATTTATCACTGCCAAGGTTGTATTTGCTACCGGCTTGGAATATACTGTTAAACAAAGAAGGAAATATAGTTTCTTTTGAAAATAAGAGGTATTTTATGAAGCTTAAACTGCGGCTCACCTTGATTACATCGCTGCTGCTGACGATTTCCGTGGTCGGGGTGTCGGTTATTTTGCTTATGCGGGCGCGGGCCCTGCAAACTGAGGCGGCTTTTTCAAATTTGGAAGAATTAACCGGCAGGTATTCTATAGTGGCGCAGAATAACTATGAAAATTACCTTTCCGTAGCCAAGACGCTGGCGGATGTTATGAGTTCTTACGAGGGAGTTCCGGTAGAGGACCGGCGGGAACGTTATGACAATACTATACTGTCCATCATGGAGTCCAATCACGATTTTGTGGGGATGTTTTCCATCTGGAAGCCCAACGCCATTGACGGCAGGGACGCGGCATTTTCCAACGATCCGGGGACCGATTCAACGGGCCGGTATATGCCGTGGTATTCCCGTGCTTCGGGAAACCTTGTAGAGCGGTCCCTGTCGGATTACGAACTCTATAGCGATGTATCCGCCAATATAGAGAGTACCGATCCGGTAATAAGCCAGCCTTATTTTTCGACCTTTACCGGGAAACGAATCATCACTACGAGACTCTGCTACCCTATTGTTACCGCGGACGGTGTTGTGGGAAGGGTGGGGATCATGGTGGATCTTACCGGGGCTTCCGATACCATTGCCCAGATCCAGCCGTACGGAACCGGGCGGGCGGTTATGTATGCCACCGACGGAACCATTGTGGGCCATTATGATCCGGCCAAAGTGGGCCAGAAGATAACGGATACTGATTCGGTGGCCATACTTGGACAACAGGCGGTAAATGATACCCTGGAAACCCTTAGGACCGGGGTGCCGAATTCGGGGCAAAACAACGGTCGTATCTTTGAAAGCTATCCTTTCTATGTGGGCGGCACAAAAACCGCCTGGACCATTCTTACATCGGTTCCGGACGACGATGTCTTTGCGGCGGTAAACCGGCTTACGCGGATCACTATTATTATTGTAGTTATTGCCATTATTATTGCGGGGGCGATTACCTTCATTGTGGCAGGATCTATAACTAAGCCCATCGTCAGCGTGGCTCTGACCCTCAAGGATATTTCCGAAGGCGAAGGGGACCTGACCAAAACGATATTTGTTCGCGGGAATGACGAAATCGCCGATCTGTCCATTTACTTCAACAAGACCCTGGAAAAGATAAAGGAGCTGATTATCACCATCAAGAACCAGGCGGTGGCCCTCTTTGATATCGGCAACGAACTCGCCAGCAACATGACCGAGACCGCCGCGGCCATCAACGAGATAACCGCCAATATCCAGAGCATCAAGGGCCGGGTTATCAACCAGAGCGCCAGCATAACCGAGACCAACGCCACTATGGAGCAGATCACCGTCAACATAGACAAGCTTAACGGCCATGTGGAAAACCAGACGGCCAGCGTGGCCAAGTCTTCCAGCGCTATCGAGGAGATGATAGCCAACATCAATTCCGTCACCCAGACGCTTTCAAAGAACGCCGAAAGCGTGCGGAACCTTCTGGACGCGAGCGACGTGGGCCGCACGGGGCTCCAGGAAGTCGCCTCTGATATCCAGGAAATAGCCCGGGAGTCGGAGGGCCTTTTGGAGATCAACGCGGTGATGGAAAACATCGCGAGCCAGACGAACCTGCTGTCGATGAACGCGGCGATAGAGGCGGCCCACGCGGGGGAGGCGGGGAAAGGGTTCGCGGTAGTGGCGGACGAGATACGGAAGCTTGCGGAGAGCAGCGGGGAACAGTCGAAGACGATAGGGACGGTACTGAAAAAGATCAAGGAATCTATCGACAAGATCACCAAGTCCACGGACAGCGTGCTGGGGAAATTCGAGGCGATAGACGGGGGGGTGAAGACCGTATCCGAGCAGACGGAGAACATCCGGAACGCGATGGAGGAGCAGAGCGTCGGGAGCCAGCAGATACTGGAAGTAATCGGGCAGCTTAACGCGATAACGCAGATGGTCAAAGGCGGCTCCGAGGAGATGCTGGAGGGGAGCAAGGAAGTTATCACCGAGGGGAAGAACCTTGAAATGGCGACCCAGGAAATTACGAACGGGATGAACGAGATGGCGACCGGGGCTGACCAGATCAACGTGGCGGTCAACAGGGTAAACGAGATCAGCGGCCAGAACAAGGAAAATATCGATATTCTGGTAAAGGAGGTTTCCCGCTTTAAAGTAGAATAGTGGTGTATATCCGGAAAACGGCCTGATGCTTTGGCGGCATTACGGGGCTAATCCCCTGCGGGGTGCGCATGAAATGCGCGCACGCACGCGCAAGGGATAGAAGCGGAACAAAAACGCGCAGGCGTTTTTGTTGGAGCGGATAGCCCGGTCCGGCCCGCAGGGCCGGATGCGCCCAAATTCCGGATTGAAATATAAAGCCGAGGATTGCTGCCTGATCATATACGCGATATACTTGATCTATATTTGACATATGAGGTATTATCTGGTATAAATTATCAAGGTTACGATCTATTTGACGATAATTAATGAATATGGAGAAAGTCATTGGCCCCGGTCCATATGTACAGGCGGTTTGAGGACGGTCTTGTTCAGAAAATGAAAAATGTTGGCGTCGCGGCTGTATTCAAAGCGGGATATTTTCTCAAGGCCCTGGGCATGGCTGTTACGCGGCGCTATACCGTGGTTTTGGTTCCCCATTCGGAAAAAAAGGTCTACAATTTTAATATCAGCGTGGCTTCTATCTGCTGCGCCTTGCTTATGCTGGTGGGTATTGCCGGGGCTTTTTTCTGGTACGGCAGTTCCTACAACGGCACCCGGAACACTCTTGTATTAAAAGACAGCCGTCTTAAGGATACCCAGGCAAGTTTGGACCAGCTCCGTGATGAAATTGCCCGGCTTTTGCGCCAGACGCGCGGTTTCCAGGCTACGCTGTCCAATACCCTTTCCGAGCTGGGGCTGGATACCCCGGTAAATAACGCCGAAAATCCCGCCGCTTCCGGGGACCTGTCTTCTTTCCTTGACATACAGGAAACCGCTCCGGGTACCCTGAAAGAGGTGGACGATATCCGTAATCTTACCGATTATCTGGCTTCTGCCGTGGACCCGGTCAAAGAGCTTGGCTCCCTTTTCTCGTCTCAAAGCGCCCTGCTTACGGAAATTCCCAATATTTGGCCTATCAGGGGCGGTATCGGGCATATTTCGATGTATTTCGGGCAAAATATAAACCCCTTTACCGGCCAGTATTATATCCATAAAGGGATAGACCTGTCCACTTACCGTTCGGGAGACCCGATAGTCGCTACTGCCGACGGCCAGGTTGTTACTATGGAATATGACCCTGTCGGCGGCTTTGGTTATTATGTGATCATCAAGCACAAACATGGGTTTTATACCCGTTACGCGCATCTCCAGTCTTTCAAGGCGACAAAGGGGCAGCGGGTCCAGCAGGGCGAGGTTATCGGGTATATAGGCAATACCGGGCTTTCAACCGGCCCCCACCTGCACTACGAGATTCATGTTGGCTCGGATGTGGTCGATCCTTACAAATACCTGAATATCCGGTCCAGCAATGTCAGGACCAGCCGTTAAATTGTATGCCTGCCGGTAAACGCGAAGATTTCTCAGTCAACACGATAATAGGTCCCAATACTTCCATAAACGGCAATGTTGATTCAGCCGGTTTTACCAGGGTGGACGGCAGCCTCTGCGGGAATCTCAGCGCAAGGGGCCGGATCATTATCGGCGAGCGGGCCAGGATGAAGAGCAATATCACCGGGACCGCCGTGACTATAGGCGGGGTGGTTTCCGGCAGCGTTTTGGCCAGCGACAAGGTGGTTATCCTTGCCACCGGCGTTGTTCTGGGTGACATTATTACCCAGCGTATTCAGGCCGACGACGGATGCCTGATCCACGGGAGGGTAATAGTGTGCCAAACCCGGGCGAAGTGGGACAGCGCCGTAAGCGAGTACCGTGATGCGGAGGATCTTAAGTCCGTAACGGCGGCCTTTGCGCAGCGCCCTTCCGTATCCGGGAAGGCGTCCGGGGCGGAGCCTGCGCCGGAAGACGGAATCCGGGCGCCGGCGGATTATTTAACAGCTACGGAAAGCGTTTTTGAGGCCGCGGAATCCTCTTCTTTTCATGCCGGTTATGCCGGAGCCGCTGGTTCTGTCCGGGAAGCGGAAGGCCGTGCGCCGGAATCCGCCCGCTCCGAAGCACCGCAGGAGGAGGCCCTGGAAGAAAAGCAGGCTGCCCCGGAATCCGCGGGCGCGGAAGTCCCGCGATACTGGGATATGTTTAAATTGCCGGCGTTGGCCCCGCCGGAGGAACAGGCCGTTGTTGATCCTGCGCTTTATCCGGAGAAGGCGGACTCTCCGGAGGACGCGGCAATTATGGAGAACGCGGCGGCCGGCCCGGACGAGGCAGCAATTCCTGCGGAAGATGCGGCTTTTTCCGGGGACGCGGCGGTTCCGGCGGAAGGGGCGGCTTTCTCTGAGGATGCGGAGGCTTTGCCGGAAACGGCGGCTCCGGCAGAAGGGGCGGTTTTCTCTGAGAACGCGGCAACCGGGCCGGAAGAGGCGGCAATTCCGGCGGAGGATGCGGCTTTTTCCGGGGACGCGGCGGTCCCGGCGGAAGGGGCAGTTTTCTCTGAGGACGCAGAGGTTTTGCCGGGAACGGCGGTTTTTTCCGGAGACGCGGCAGCTTCGCCGGAAGGGGCGGCCCCCCAGGACGGGGAAGTTCCGGCGGCGTCTCCCTTGAAGGAGGACGGCGCGGAAGAAAATCATGGCGAAAGTTGATTCTCCGGATCCGAATTTTATCTTCAATCCCGCCGCCTATAGCCAAATTCCCGCAGAGGCCAAAAAAACACGGAATCGCGGCCAGGCCAGGGAAAACCGGAAAGCGGCCTTTGACGAATTTCTTGAAAATGCCGGCGTACAGGAAGCTGAAGTCCCGGAAACACTCCCTGTTTCCGAAGAAACGCTTCGAGCTTTGCTGGACGATGTTCACAGTTTGGGAGACGATCTGAAAAACCGGCCTTTTCCGGACGAGATTATGCGTTATAAAAAGGCGGTGCGGAATTTTATCCACTATGTGGTAGAAAACAGTTATACTTTAGAAGAAAAAACCAGCGGCGTCAACCTGTTGAGGCGCAAGAAATTTACCCTGGTGCAGGTAGTGGATATAAAACTGGAACAACTGGCTGCGGGGATCATGGCGGGACAGACAAACCAGTTGGATCTGCTGGCCCGTATTGATGAGATTGCCGGAATCCTGGTAAATTTACTGCATTAACGGAGGGAAAGCAATGGCCGATTCGGACGATTTTGAAGATATATCCGGCGATTCGGACGAGGATATCAAATCTCTGGAGGATAATCCCGCCGAGGAAAATTCCCGCGACGTGATTGTCGAGTCCGGGGCGGATCTGGCATCCCTTGCCCCGGATACCCCTATTTACCGGCTCAGGCTTTCCTATTCCAACGAAACTTTTTCGGCAATCTACGAGGGCGGCCCCCTGTGCTGCAGAACCATGGTCCTGGTCTCTACCCGTTACGGGAAGGACCTTGCCCAGGTTATCGGGCCTGTCCAGCGTAAAGGCTCCCAGGTTATTTCCGAAATTGTCCGCATCGAAAGGCTTGCGTCCAGGGAAGATCTGGAAAAAGTCGATCGCAACAAAAAGCTGGAAGAAGAGGCTTTCAGTATCTGCAAGGTAAAGATCGGAGATCACAAGCTGGAAATGAAGCTTGTGTCGGTTCATTATCTTCTGGAAGACCCCAAGATACTTTTCTTCTTTACCGCCGAAAACCGGGTGGATTTTCGGGAACTGGTTAAGGATCTGGTCGCCATTTTCAAAACCCGGATTGAACTCCGCCAAATAGGGGTACGCGACGAAGCCAGGGTTGTTGGCGGCCTGGGAATCTGCGGCAACCCTTACTGCTGTCACGCGGTATCGGACAAACTAAAGCCGGTGTCGATTAAAATGGCAAAAGACCAAAACCTGTCCCTTAATTCCATGAAAATTTCCGGTACCTGCGGCAGGCTCCTCTGCTGCCTGGCCTACGAGCATAATTTCTACAACGAACAGCGGAAGCTAATTCCCCAGGAAGGGGCCAAATTCAGCCATGATGACACTGTTTGGAAGGTTATCGAGGTGAATGTGGTTACCGGCGCTGTGAAAATAGCCGCGGAAGACGGCCGGCAGCTCCAGTTTCCCTCGTCGCAGTTTGAACGGGCGGATGGCCGCTGGCGAATCAAGGCAACCGCGTTTAGCAACCGGTAGCCGGGATAGTCGCCCGTAACCCTTTTCCGGCTGTTCGGCGGTCTTTTAGCGGTGCGTTTTCGCGATGGCGCAGATCCGGTTTGCCATTTTATTCAAAGACACCTGCTCTTGCACATGCCCAAGCTCGTAGGCCACCCGGGGCATGCCGTACACCACGGCGGAGGCTTCGTCCTGGCCCAGAGTCATCCCCCCCTCTTTGAAGATGGTCCCCAACTGCTGGGCCCCGTCCCGGCCCATGCCGGTCATGATGACTCCCAGGGCGTGGTTTTGGTAGACCAGGGCTACCGACGCGAAAAGTACGTCGGCCGAGGGCCGGTGTCCGCTTACCTGCGGGGCGTCCGAAAGATGGGCCGCTACAGCCGCACCCCGGCGTTCCACTTCCAGGTGTTTGTTCCCTTGGGCGACCAGGATGCGGCCGGGAATGATGGGGTCTCCTTCCTCGGCTTCCTTGACATCCAGCGGGCATACCCTGTCGAGACTCTTGGCAAATTCGCCGGTAAAACCCGCGGGCATATGCTGGACTACCACAATGGGTACCTTCAGATCCGCGTCCAGTTTGGAAAATACCACCCGGAGCGCGTCCGGCCCGCCGGTGGAAATCCCGATGGCGATTATCTGGGTATCGGCGGGTTTTCTAATCTGGACCGGAACCTTGGCCGGCGTTACCGGCGGGGCGGTTCCCAGAATTGTGGCCAGCAGTTCCGTTGTCTTATGGGTATCCGCCGCGGGAGTTGACAATGGCTGCTGCCGGGCGGCGGCTTCCTGGGGGGAAAGCAGTTTTTTTCCGTGGAGCTTGCGGTATTGGCCGCCGTATCCCAAAAGCATGGGGATAAGGGTATCCCGGACCGTATGTATATCCCCGGAAATTGAGCCGGACGGTTTTTGGACAAAGTCACTGGCCCCCAGGGACAGGGCTTCCATAGTGATCTCCGCGCCCTTGGCCGCAATGGAAGAAAGTATTACCACCGGTATCTCGATCCCGTGCTTTTTCCGTTCTTTTAGAAATTCAATGCCGTTCATTTCGGGCATTTCCAGATCCAGGCAAATTATGTCCGGGTTTACCCGGGGAATTTTTTGCAGCGCGAAGATCCCGTTCATTGCCTTGTCCGCGATCATGAGGCCCGGAGTTTCTTCGACCATCCTTCCAATCAGGTTGCGCATCAGCGCGGAATCGTCAACAATTAGCACCGAAATTTCGTCTGCCACGTTTTGCTCCAGTTAAATTACTTGCCCGCAAGGCCGGCTGTTTTGCGGGCAGATTTTGCGTCCCCCGGAACCTGCAGGCTGCGGGGGCGCGGTTTTCAGGGTTGTCTGTCAATAATGCGCCGGCGCGATTGACGGACTCTAGGTAAACTTTCTGTATAAGGTTGCCCATTGGGTTTTTACAAATTCAAATTTAGTGTCCATGCCAAAAAGCGATTCCGAATGGCCGATGAACAGAAATGATTTGGCGGCCATTGAATCCCAAAAGTGATTTATTACATTGGTTTGGGCGGCCTCGTCGAAGTAGATTATTACGTTCCGGCAGAAGACGAGATCCAGGTTTCTTAGCCCTGAGTCGTTTTTGAGGTTGTGATAGTCAAAGCGTATTTTGGACATGATGGTCTGGTGTATCTTGTAACCGCCTTCCACTTTGTCAAAGTATTTTTTCAGATAATTATCAGGCACCCCGGCAATGCGGCTGTCCGCGTAAAAACCCTCTTTCCCGGTCATAAGGCATTTAAGGCTGATATCGCTGGCCACAATCTCGAACTTCCAGGGCGGCGGTAGAATCTCGCTCATCAGCATGGCGATGGTATAGGGCTCTTCCCCCGTAGAACAGCCGGCGCTCCAGATTTTAATGACCATATTTCCGGAAGCTTTCTTGATTTTCATCAATTCGGGAACCACAAAATGTTCCAGGGCGTCGAAATGAGCTTGATTCCGGAAAAAACGGGTCAAATTCGTGGTGATGGAGTCGAGAAAATTCTTCAGTTCTTCTTTGTCTTTGGAAATAGCGGTAAAATATGCCCCAACGGTGGCGACGCCGTTCTGTCTGAGCCGGTCCCTAAGCCTGCTTTCCAGGATTGACCGGTTTGTAGAGGTAAAATGAATGCCGCTCTCGCTGTAGATCAGGTTACGGTACCGTTCAAAATCCTCATCGGAAAAAAACTCATTGTTCGCCATATCTATAAATACTAGTTTTTTAACAGACGGCTGTCAATCATAGCCCTGTAAATTACAGTAATTTAGCATTACGAAAAAATAGCAGGGGATTGTGCGGAAAAAAGCGCCGATTTGCAGCCGCGCAAGGGATTGGAGGGGTGCCGCCCCGCAGGGGCGAAAGCAGACCCGCCGGAGGCGGGGCCGGAGCGTTAGCGGAGCCTCGAAAAGCCCGGTTTCCGGCGCGAAGCGCCGGAAATGCGCCCAATTTTTCTTAAAAAAAAATCGGAATGTTAAATCACTGTGTAAACTACGAAAAACCCCCCGCCCGATTGACCAAAAGGCCATGACTCACAATAATGATTCTATATGAACAAGTTCATTTTCATCTCAGGCGGCGTATGCTCAAGTTTGGGAAAAGGTGTTGCGGCTTCGTCCATAGGGGCCTTGCTCGAAGGCAGGGGACTTAATGTCCGTATGGTAAAATGCGACCCCTATATCAACGTGGATGCGGGTACCATGAGTCCCTATCAGCATGGGGAAGTGTACGTCACTGATGATGGCGCGGAAACCGATCTGGATCTGGGAAATTATGCCCGTTTTACTTCGGGGCATCTGTCAAAGGCCAATTCCGTGACAACGGGGCAGGTCTATGAATCGGTGATCCGCAAGGAACGGGAAGGCCGTTACCTGGGGCGCTGTGTCCAAGTGATCCCCCACATTACCGACGAAATCAAAAGCCGGATTACCGCGGTAGCCAGGGAAGACCCGGATACCGATGTGGTCATTGTGGAAATCGGGGGAACTGTGGGGGACATCGAGTCCATCCCTTTTCTTGAAAGCGCCCGGCAGATGATCCACGAGGCGGGGAAGAGCAACGCCATTTCGGTGCATTTAACCCTGATCCCCGAGGTTGCCGGGGGAGAGCTTAAAACCAAGCCGACCCAGCACTCGGTCAAAGCCATGCAGGAACAGGGGATTCAGCCGGATATCCTGATCTGCCGTGCGCCGGTTATGCTCAACGAAACTACCCGCCGGAAGATCGCCCTTTTTACCAACATGGAAAACGATTCGGTCTTTACCTCTTATGATATAAGCACCACTATTTATGAAATCCCGCTCATCTTCTTTGAGCAAAAACTGGACCAGGTAGTGCTTAAAAAACTGGGTGTTGAAAGCCGCCACGCCAACCTCGGCGCCTGGAAAACCATGATGGAGAATTTTAACTCCAGGAAGGGAAAGGTCAGGATAGGCATTGTGGGAAAATACATGAGCCTCCATGACGCCTATAAATCGGTCTACGAGGCGCTGTTCCACGCCGGGCTTGAAACCGGGGTGGAAGTGGAACTGGTAAAAATCGATTCCGCCCGGCTCGAAGAAACGGATAATGCCGATAATGTACTGGGATCGCAGGCTGCCGACGGCGGCGTGGACGGCGTTCTTGTTCCCGGCGGTTTCGGCCAGAGGGGGATCAACGGCATGATAAAAGCCGCGCAGTGGGCCAGAAAGAACAAGGTGCCGTACTTCGGAATATGCCTGGGTATGCAGATCATGGTGATTGACTGGGGCCGGAATGTTCTTGGGTGGGATGACGCGGATTCCACCGAGTTTAACCAGAATACCAAACACCCGGTAGTCAGCCTCCTTGAAGAACAGGAAGAAGTGATAAATTACGGCGGGACCATGCGGCTGGGGAAATGGGAAAGCGTGACGGAACCGGGCAGCCGTATTTTTGCGGCCTACAGGGAAAAAAATATATGGGAACGGCACCGGCACCGCTATGAATTTTCCAACAGGTACCGGGGGGACATGGCGGAATCCGGCCTGCTCCTTACCGCTTTTATTCCGGATAAAACCCTTGTAGAATGTGTGGAGTGGCCGGATCATCCCTGGGGGCTGGGAGTCCAGTTCCACCCTGAATTCAAGTCCAAGCCTACCGCGGCTTCCCCCCTGTTTCGGGATTTTGTCGCGGCGGCAAGGGACAGGAAACAAATATAGTAACAGATGAAAAACAGGAAAAACCGCCGGTGAAAAAACTGTTCCTCGCTTGCCGCCTGTCGCTAGGGATTATGATTTTTCTTGCCTGTTCCTTCGATTACGGCGAGATGTCGCAGGATAGCGAGGATCAGCCGGACATTATAATGCAGGATGTGGAGTATGTCCGGATGCGGGACGGGTATCCGGTGGTCAGATTCACGGCGGAAGAAGCGCAGCGCTTTGAGAAAAAGCAGGCAATGGAACTGGACCATTTCAAATTTGAGCAATTTGAAACCCACGCCGATAACGTAAACGCCACGGGAAGCGCCGGCCTGGCTTCCATAGAGCTTGACTCCGGCAATATCCACATGCAGGGCGGGGTCCAGATCGATGTTCAATCCGAAGATATTACCATTGCCACTACGACGCTGGAATGGCAGGATAAGGAAAGGCAGTTATCTACCGGGGAGGCGGAACAGGTTAATATTACGCGTTCCGACGGTACTTCTTTTACGGGCTGGGGTTTTTCCGCCGATGCCCGGCGGAGGAGCTGGGAATTCAAGAACGGGGTTGAAGGCACCTATGTTGAAAAAGATGA
>JAIRZS010000285.1 GCA_031267115.1 Treponema sp. | reverse complement strand
AAAGAGCGTGTCGGTGCAGCCGCCTTTTTTTACCGCTTCCATCACCTTTTCCCGGGTGATGATCCCGGTCTTGTTTTGTTCGGCGGTAAAAGGCGCGTGGTTCGACTTGTGCAGCACGGTCTGCTGAAGGTGGATGACGGGGCTGTCCGCCGCGAGCTGTTCTATCCAGGGGTACGGGTCCCGCTGGGAAGGGTGGGGCGCGTGCCCCACATCGAGGCAGACTTTAAGGGGGACGCCGGAATGGGCGTTGACCATGTCCATAAGCTGCCTGGTTTCCTCAACGGTATTGGCCATTTCACGCGGTACGCTCATAGGTTCGAAGATAAGGCATTCATAGCCCTTCTCTTTGGCGTAAAAACTCAGGTCCTGCCAGCCTTTTACCCCCTGGTCCAGGATAAACTTTCGTTTGTCCGGATCATCGTAGGTGTCAAAAGTCATGATGCCGAAATGCGCCCCCGCGTTTTTCGCCCCGAATTCGGCGCCTGTGTCGAGAAAACGCTTGAACCAGTCGAGCCAGAATTTACGGGCCTCCGCGTCGGGGTGCAGAAGATGATTTACCCGGGTATAGGCGCTGGAAAAAAGGCTTTCGATTACGATGCCGTATTCTTTTACCGAGGTCTTGATCCGGCGGATCTGATCCTTTATGTAACTTTCCGGCCAATAGGGGTTGAGGAGATCGGCTACAAACTGGACGTACTTTAGCCCGAGATCCTTCGAAACAATCTTTGTCCAGACTTCCGGTTCAATGTACCTGTTGATTGCAAAGCCTAAATTGATGCCCAAACGATAACCCATTATGAATCCTCCGTACCCCTGAAATCCGTAAAAAAGCGGCCTTACTTCGCCGCGGGATTTTCGTAGTGTTTGTACTTGAAGCGCTTAATCTTCCGCTGCGCGTTCATTTCGAATTCCTCGCGGTGAAGCGCGAAATCGGATATCTTTTTATAGCTCGCCAGAGTCCTGTTCACGCCTTCGATTTCCTTTTTAATAAGGCCGGTAAGGAATTCGTCGCCCAGGTCTTTGCCGGGATAATCTTCCGCCAGGGTTTCGTAGTTGGGGACCGCCAGGGCGAATATCTGCTCGTTGCCGGTAACAGCGTCCTTGCGTCCCAGAACCAGTATCTGGCCGATAACCCGGGAGCCTTCGAAATGGGCCTCGACTTCTTCGGGGTAGATATTCTTGCCGCCGGAACTGACGATAAGGTTCTTCTTCCTGCCGGAAATATAGATAAAGCCGTCCCCGTCAATATAACCCAGATCGCCGGTACGCAGCCAGCCGTCGTCCGTGATAACCTCCGCGGTATCTTCGCTGCTCCCATAGTACCCTAGCATGATCGAGGGAGATTTGACAACTATCTCCCCGACGCCCTCTTTGTTCGGGTCCTCGATCTTTACCTCCGTGTACTTAACCGGCAGCCCTACCGAGACATTCCGCTTGTGCCAGGGGGTATTTACGCTGATGAGCGGGCTGTTTTCGCTCATGCCGTAACCGTGGACAATATTGAAGCCAAAGGAATCGAAAAAATCGGCGGTTTTCGGGCTGAGCGGGCCGCCTCCGGCAACGGTAAGGCGCAGGGAGTCCAGGCCGGCTTTTTTGCGGATAAACCTGAAGAATTTCTGGCCGTATTTGTAATTGCCCTTATTGGCCTCGCGGAGGGCCTTTTTTCTGAAAATATCAAGTATTGCCCTGAGCGGCGGAAAGAGCTTTTGGTAGCCCGCGCCAATGGCGATCATAACCTTGTCGTAGAGCAGGGGTACGGCGATAAGGAAAGTCCCTCCCCCGTCCTTGATGTCGTCAACGACAATCTTGCCCACCAATTTTTCCACGATGATTGTCGAAGCGCCGCAGGAAAGCGGCGCGATAAAGGAACAGGTAGTGGGATAGGTATGATGGAGGGGCAGCACGTTGACGAATACGTCGCGCTCGTCGGCCCTTAGGGAAAGTATCGCGGCGCTGGTATTGGCGATGATGCCCCGGTGATGCAGGGTAACGCCCTTGGCAAAGCCTGTGGTCCCTGAGGTAAATACGATGGAAACCGGGTCGTGTTCGTTAATGCCGGCCGCCGTGGGCAGGGGTTGGGCTTCGGCCCCCTTGCCAAATTCTGCAATAGCGGGAGCGGCGGTAACGGCGGCCGGGCTGCCCCCGCTGCTGATGCAGCAAAGGATGTTTACCGTGACGCCCTGTTCGGCCAGGGACCTGGCAAATTTTTCTTTCCGGGCCGAATAGAAGAGGGCGCCGGCCCCGGTGATCCGGATGATATTGGCGCATTCGGTATCGGATACCAGGAAATCTACCGGAACGATGACGCACCCGGCAATGGCCGTGCCTATCCACACCGCCATCCATTCGGGGCGGTTTTCGGCCCAAAGTACCACCCTGTCGCCCTTTTTCAGCCCCGCAGCCAGAAGGCCCCGGGCAATGCGCCTGCCTTCCGAGGCAAAGCGGCTGAATGACCAAACGGTAAAATCCTTCTGTTTACCGGACCTGTAAAGAATAGCGGGCCTGTCCTGCCATTTTTCTTCAATGGCGTCGAGCCACGCGGTAAAGTTGGCATAGGGCATGTCGGGCCAGTCGGCAATATAATCCTTTGGATCCATCATAAGGTCATATTATACATTTCCAGGGTTTTTGTCGAGGTTATTTTTTGGAATTTTTGATGAAACCTTTCTTTTTTTGACGTGTCTCAAGTCTATGGGTTTTTTTAGGCATTTTGAAGGTTTCCCAAAACCGGTCGAATTTTGAGAGATAACCGGGTTTGGTTTGATCATGGCGGTCCTGCCGCCCGGACAGGGCGGCTGCGCAAGGGATAGAAGCGGAATAAAAACGCGCGGCGTTTTTATTGGAGCGGATAGCCCGGTTTCCGGCGCGGAGCGCCGGAAATGCGCCCAAATTCCGGATTGAATGAAATATGAGATTGCCGGTGCATCCGATTGGCCCTACAAATTACCCCGGTACTGTGGTATACTCAGGTTCGAAGGCGGGCCTGTGAATATTTTTTCCCTTATTCCCGGCAATTTTTTTTCGATTCTCGCGTCAGGAAACAGGGAGGTTTATTTTGACGCGCTGATGCTGCTGAACGAATACCTGAAGCAGAATCTCAATATACCGGTAAACGACTATATTTCGTCCCTTACGGGCCTTCTGGAGGACAGGAATTTTATTGTCGAAGCTGAGGACGAGAGTCCGGGCGCGCCCGATATGCCTGACGCCGCGGAGGGCCAGGGCGGGTATTCGCCGAACGCGAAGGCGCACCTTATTCTTAAACGGATTGTTAAGACCGGGTGGGCGGACAGGGAGATTCTTGACGGCTCGTTTGTCGAGATTATTACTCCCCGCGATTACGCTATCAGGATGATGCAGCTTCTGGACGAGATGAGGGACGAAAAGATACACGAGTACAGTTCCCTGGTGTTTTCTACTTATTCCGCCCTGAGGCAGGCGGACCATGAGCAGCCCAGGGAATATTACGAGGCGGTCCTTGCCGCGAGGCGGAATACCGAAACTCTTGTTTATGAATTGAAAAGCCTCTACCACAATATACGTTCTTATATCAGGCGTATCCAGGAGCAGAATAACATAAACGAACTGCTGGAAAATCATTTTGAAAAGTACAAGCCTATGACCGACCGTATCTACCATCCTATAAAAACGATGGATTCCTTTTACCGTTTTATGGCGCCGGTCCGGGAGCTGCTCGTGAAAATCCGGGAGGACGAGGGGCTTTTGGCGGGGATGCGCGGGCGGGCTATGACGGTGCGGAAATACGACGAAGAGGAGGCCGAGGCGGAGATACTGTCGGCCCTTGATTATGTGCAGGATACCTACGCGCTTATCGGAAGCATAATAAACGAAATTGACCGTAAGCACGGAGTCTATACCAAAAATTCCATAGAAAAGATGACCTACATGATGACTGCCGACCAGAGCGTGAGGGGCAAACTCCTTGAGATTTTCAAGGCTTACGCATCTGCCCTTTCGGCCGGCAAGCCGCAGCGCGAACAGTTGTGCGAAACGATGGATTCCAAATTAAAGGAACATATCAGCATATACCGGCAGCAGTTTGTCGACGGCGTTTCCGTTTTTCACAGGAACCCTTTTGGCCGGAGGATAAGCGGGGAGGCGCTGGAAATTGCCGATGGCAGGTCTTTTTCGGTTGAGGCGATGGAAAGCCTTGCGGAACAACTGAAAAATGTTTACCCGCCGGAACGGATATGCCGCTTTGTGGAATCGTTTTTTGATTCGGGCCGGGCTGTGGCGGAAAGCGAGGCGCTCCCCATCAATGACGATACGGATTTTATCCTTCTTATTCTGGCTGTTGCCCGCTCCCGCGAACGCGGCATGGATTATGCGGTGGAACTGCAAAAAGGCCGGGTGAATGTCAACGGCTATGTTATCCCTAAAATGAAATTCAGCAGGCGCGGGGGGAACGCCGTTCCCGATGCCGCGCGGGAAAAGGATCGCGGGTAAATGCTCGGGGAATATGAAAAACTCAACAGCGGCGAAAAAGACGATTTCCGTCGCCTGGCGAATTATCTTTTATCTCATACCTATATGGTACGCTACGAGTACCAGCCTTCCCAGCAGATGACCCTGCCAAACCGGGATTATCAGATTGTGTCCCGCCTCTTTGATCTGTTCAGGGATTATTTTGATCTTTCGGGCTGGCGTCTTGAAAAGGACGATAACTACGGCGTTATTTCGCTTTTCAACCGCTATGACCATAACCGCTGCCGCCTGGATCGCTTTACTACCCTTTTTCTCTACATGTGCCGCCTGATCTACGAGGAAAAACGGGAAGACGCGGGGAACTACAAAGTTGTGATGACCGATACCCCCGAGGTTGTCGGGAAGATGCGTACCTTCGGCCTGCTGGAAAAGGGGAAAACCGGGAGGGAGACTACCAAGAAAGAGCGGATTGAGGCCCAGCGTACCCTGGCGCATTTTAACATTATACGGAAAATGGAAACTTCTTCCTGGGACGGCGACGGGAACAAAATACTGATTCTCCCGTCGATTCTTTCCATAATTCCCAACCAGGGGATCAATGCCCTTTACGGCGAAATTGAGGATATGAAGGCGGGGGGCGGCGAAGGCGATTCCGGGGGGAGCGCCGGGGAAGGGGCAGCCGGGGATACCGGCGGAGAAGACGCTGCCGGGGGCGCCGGCGGGCAGGAGGGGGAACTGCTGTGAAATCCTTGAAAAAGCTGCTCCTTATCCATTGGCATTACTTTGTCCACGAGACGGTCGAATTTGACATGATCAACTTTCTTACCGGGAAGAACGCCTCCGGCAAGTCTACCATTATCGACGCCCTCCAGCTGGTACTGCTGGCGGATACTTCGGGGAATTCTTTTAACAAGGCGGCCAGCGGGAAGAACAGCCGGACTCTCCGGGGCTATCTTCTGGGCGAATTGGGGGACGACGAGGATTCGGGCTTTAAGTATCTGCGCAAGGGCAGATTTTCCAGCTATATTGCCCTGGAATTTTTTGATGATGAAAAGGATTCCTCTTTTACAGCCGGATGCTGTTTCGATGTATATTCGGAAAACGACTATCCCCGGCTTTTCTTCCGTTTTAACGGAAGGATCCCCGAACATGAATTTATTGATACCGCGCTTACCGGCCGGAAGGCTATGGATATTGCGGCCCTGCGCGCCTGGATTCGCGAGCGCTATGCCCAGAGCAGTTACTTTACTACCGATACCAACCAGAGTTTCCAGGAAGACCTTTACGGCAAGCTGGGCGCTTTGCAGGGCCGCCGTTTCAGCCAGCTTCTTAAGCGGGCGGTTTCCTTTGATCCCAATGTGGATATACAGAAATTTATCTCCGAGTTTGTCTGCGATACCCCCCAAATGGTGGATGTAAGCGGCCTCCAGGAAAATATCCGCAGTTATACCCGCCTTGAGGAAGAAGAGGCCATACTGCGGGAGCGGATCGGGGAACTGGACAGGATTGCCGCCTCTTACGGCAATTTTGACGCCCAGAGAAAAAACGAAACGCTTTACTCCTATTTGATTGAAAAGGCCGCCTCGGATATAAAGACAGCCGCTATACAAAACCACAGGGCCGAAGCCGTAAAATTTACGGAAAAGATCGAAAAGCTTGCCTTTTCCATTGACGATGCAAACCGCCGTCTTGAGAAAATGCGGGACGAGCGGGACGAACTGCGCGTGCAGCTGATGAACAACGAAACCGCCCGTGTGGTGGAGCACCTTGAAAAACAGATACGCGACAAGGAAGATGAAATCAGGATTATAAGGGAAGAGTTTGAGGCCGTTTCCCGGCGCTTCCAGGATATGGTCTCTGTCTGGAAATCAAGGCTCGCCTTTCTTTCGGCGGAGATCGCCGCCCTTCCCGCCGGTGTTTTTGAGGCCGCCCTGGCGCAGCGGATAAGGAATTTGACGGAGGAGGCGGCGCGTTTTTCCTCTATGCTTGAGGGTTTCAACCCGGCGGAAAGCGCCTGCGTAAGGATCGCCGGCGATTGGGAGATAAAGTCGCGGGTAGCGGCGGCGAATCAGGTAAGGACCCAGTCAAACAATCTTTCTTCCAGGCTCTGCGACGAAGAAGACGATCTGGCGCAGCGCCGCCGCAGCCTTGAGGAGGAAGAACGTTCCCTGAAACAGGGGGTGTACCAGTTCCCCAGGGAAGTCCAGGATCTAAAGGAAGCCATTGCGGGAAGGATACGGCTTAAATCGGGCGGGCAGGGCGGGGTGTTCATTGTTGCGGAGGCTGCGGATATTCCCGGAAAGCGCTGGCGTAATGTTATCGAGGGCTATCTTAACACCCGGAAATTTTACCTTATTGTGCCGCCCGAACATTTTGATACGGCCCTTCATGTATACGACGCCATTAAGAGGGAGCGGAATATTTACAATACCGGCGTGGTAGACATTGAAAAAATTGAAAAACTTGGCCCCAGGGCCGAGCCGGGGAGTCTCGCGGAAGAAATTACTACGGAAAATCCCTGGGTGCGCCTCTTTCTGGATTATACCCTTGGGCGGGTTATAAAGTGCGACAGGGTAAAGGAACTGCGTAATTACAAAACATCCGTAACAGACGAGGGGATGCTGTATCAGAATTTTACCGTTCAGGCTATGGATCCCAGGCGCTGGGCCAGGCCCGCTATAGGCCGGGGGGCCATACTTCAGCTTCTTGAGGATATCCGCCGGGAACTGGAGAATCTGGGCAAGAGGCTCGCCGCCCTGGGGACTCTCCGCAAGGCCGTTGACCCCCTGGGGAGCCTTGCTGTTCCCGGCGAAACTGAATCGGTACAGCTTGTAAAAGCGGCCTTTTCCATGGAACGGGTTCCCCGTCTGGAAGAAGAAATTGACGGGCTGAACAAAAATCTGTCCGCGGTTGATCGAAGCGCCATTCTGGCTCTGGAGGAGAGAATTCAAACTCTCGACAGAACGGTAAAAGAAACGGACGAGGAGGCGAGGACGCTTATCAGCGGGAAAAGCGTGAACGAAGACCGGCTGCGGGTCCTGCTGGAAACGACCATTCCGAAACTTGAGGAGGAGCTTTCGGCGCTGCAAGATCGGATAGCGGAAAATTATTCTGCGGAATGGGTTGAAGCCGCCGGCGAACCCCGCTACCGGAAAGAGTTTGCCGAGAGGGGCGGGCCGGCGGAAATAGCCGGGGCTTTTCCCCGGGAACTGAGCCGTTCGAAGAACGGGCGGGAAAAATTCTGGGACGAGCTAAGGGAACTAAGGCGTATCTACAATGATCGCTACAAGATGGGCTATGATACGGGCGTCGAAAACAACGATGCCTGGGAAACCGTCCGCCTGGAACTTGGGGAAAACAGGCTTCCCGAATACCGCGCGAAAATTGAGGACGCCCGGGCCAAGGCTTACGAGCAGTTCAGGGAAGATTTTCTAAGCCGCCTCCAGAACAATATCCACGACGCCAGGCAGCAGATTGATAATCTCAACGCCGCCCTTTCTTCCAGTTCCTTTGGGGAGGACAGCTACCGTTTCAGGATAGTCCCGAAAGCCGAGTACAAACGCTACTACGATATGATAGTCGATCCTATGCTGCTTGACGGCGGCTACAATCTGCTTTCCGAACATTTCAACGCGAAATACCGCGACGAAATAGCCGAACTTTTCGCGATTATTACCAGCGAGGGCGACGGCAGGCGATCCGAAGGCCGGGACGATTATGAAAAGCGGGTGCAGATATTTACGGATTACCGCACCTACCTTTCCTTTGACCTTGAAGTTACCAACAGCGAAGGGGAATCCCAGCGCCTGTCAAGGACCATGGGAAAGAAATCCGGCGGCGAAACCCAGACCCCCTTTTACATTGCCGTCCTCGCTTCTTTTACCCAGCTCTACCGCATAGGCAGGGACAGGAAAGCGGGTACTGTTAGAATTATCATTTTTGACGAAGCTTTTTCCAAAATGGACAGCGAGCGTATTACAAGCAGCATTGAGCTTCTGCGGAAATTCAACTTCCAGGTTATACTTTCGGCGCCTTCCGATAAAATCGGCGATATTGCCCCCCTCTCGGACAGGAATCTTCTGGTCTTCCGGGACAAGAAGAATTCTTCCGTTGTCAGTTTCGATCCGAGGAAAACCCTGGCGGGACAGGAGGAGGGGGAGCCCCATGCTCCATGAATCAACGGGAAAGGAGTTGCTTTCCATCCTGTTGGATAAATACGAGAGGAGCGTTTTTTTCAGAACCGGAACTACGCCTACGCGGAGGATAAGAATCCGGCTCTACGATTCGGGCCTTTCAGATTACGAGCGCTACAACATTGAAAACGCGGAGCGCAGGCAGGAAATTAACCGGGCGGTTCTGGAACTGGCCGGAATGGGGCTGGTCCGCTTTCGCTGGATGAAGCGCGAAGAAAACCACATTATCGCCCAGGTCTCCCTTAACGCCGATACTGCCGACGCTGTCGCCGCGGCCTATTCTTTTCTGGGCAGGAAGCCCGGGGATACCCTTGCCGGGGAGATTGGCGCGGAAATATCGGATCTGCTTGCCCGTATAAAAAGCCCCTGGATGCGCCGCTTCCTGGAAGACTGCCGGGAGGCCCTTTCGCGCAGCCGTTCGCCGGGCGGCAGGATTCCCTCGGACAGCGGGGAGCGGCGGAACCTCTTCCGGGCACTGCTGTTTGCGGACGGGCAGGCTGATAAGGCCGAAGTTCTGGAAAGGGCCTTTTCGATCCGCTGTTTCGGCGATTCCAAAATTTTCGAAGCCTCGGTAAAGAAACGCTTTCTCGATATAATCCGACGCTATTCCGACTGCGAGGACGACAGCGGCGACGAGGAACTGCTTGCCTTTGCGGGCATAGCCCGCTATCCCGAGCGCTTTGAATTCAGCGGCCCCCTGGCAATAAGTTTCGGCCCCGGCCCCGCTGAGGCAGCCTCGGCAGCCTCAGCCCGCTGCGCAGCGTCCGATGCCTGCGGTACCGCCGCGGTCGACTTTTCCCCGCTCAGGTACGGCGCTTCCCTCGGCTGCCCGGACTTCAAGCGGGGCCGCCTGTATCTTCCCCCCGGCCTTGCCCGCCTGCTCTCCATTGAGAACAAGGCGAATTATATCAGCTATATCCATCAAAACCCCGGCAATGCCGAACTTGTGGTGTATCACGGCGGGCAGTTCAGCCCTTCCCGGGGCGCTTTTTTCAGGGCGCTGGCCGCCGCCGCGCCTGGGGGCTGCCCCTGGTACCATTGGGGCGACATCGACTACGGCGGATTTTCCATGCTCGCCCGCCTGCGCCGCGAAATCCGGGGGGATATCCGCCCCTACCGCATGGACGAGCGGGAACTTGCCAAATACGCCGCCCTGGCTCTGCCTGTAACGGAGGAATACGCCGGAAAATTGCGGGACCTTGCCCGGCGGCAGGAACTGGCGGACTGCCTTCCCTGTATCAATTATATGATCGAAAACCGCGTGAAGCTGGAGCAGGAAGCGATGATAAGCGACGAAGCGTAAGGGCGCGCCCAATAAACGGCAAAACGAAAAGACACTGCGGGAATTTTCAACGGAGAATTGCCGGCTGTAAGGGAAAATAAGCAGATTTTAAAAATATTTTCAGTATTATCTTGACAAATCCTATGGTTTATATATATAATAAAAACTATCATATTACTAGGATAAAGAGGAGATTTTTATGAAGAGGACATCCTGTATTTTTCTGATTTTGACGGTTTTCTCCGCCTTTCTTTGGGCGGGGGGAAGAAAAGACGCGGCCCCTTCCGGGACGGCCTCTCCGGCGGCTGCCCAGGATACGGCGCCCCAGCTTTCGGGGAAAAAAGTGATTGTGGCGGACGCCAACTCCACCCACCACCTCAACCTCTACGTGGCCTATGAAAAGGGGCTGTTCGCGAAACGGGGGCTGGAAGTGGAAATCCAGCAGACCAGTTCCGGCGTGGCGGCGGTGGTCGGCGGGGAAGCGGACATTGTGTTTAACTGCCCCACCGGGGTTATCACCCCCATTGCCAGGGGGCAGAACATCTCGATTATTGCCCAGGTAAAGATACCCTGCACCTCGGTGCTGGTGGTGCCGGCCGACGCGCCCTATAGGACCCCCGCGGATCTCAGGGGCCAGCAGATTGCCGGGCTTTCTACTACCTGCTGTGCGGTGATCCTTATCAGGGACGCGCTTCGGAGCCGGTACAATATTGATTTTGAACTGGTAACGCTGGCCCCCGGGGCGGCTATCGCCGCGCTCGACGCGGGGCAGGTGAAGGGCGCTATTCTGGAAGAACCGTTCGTGGCCCTGGCCCTCCTGGCCAGGGACGCCCAGGGGCGGCCCCGGTACAAGACTCTGTTTAACGGCGAGTCCGACGCGGACGGGGACGGCAGGATCGATCCCAACCTGGCAGGGGAGAATCCCCCCTGCCGGACCATCAACGCCAACAGGGATTTTCTTGCCGCCCGCCGGGGCGACGCCCGTGTCTTTATCGAGGCCATTGCCGAAGCGGACCAGCTTATCCTGGCCGATCCGGCGGCCCCCGACATTGTGGACATTGCCGCCAAGTATGTGTCCGTTGACCGCCAGGCTATTATCAACAGCAATCCGAAACTGGGCTTTACTACCCGGCTTGCCACGGAACAGCTTAAAGGCTACGCCGACGCCCTGGTCCGCCAGGGGACTATCGACACAAACCCCGGCGACGCCCTTTTCGCGCCGGAGTTTAAAGGCATAACCTGGTAAGGGAGAAAAAGAAACCGCCACGAAGTCAAATCGAACCGAAGGTTCGCAGTCGAATGAGCCTCCGCGCGGCAAGCCGCGCGGTATCTTAAGCGTTGCGTTAGTTCGAACGGAGGCACGTTCGATAGGTAGTTTATTGGAAAGCGCGGGTGTAATACCCAAGAACCCGCCTTTCGGCGGGGGAGCTTCAGGGCGAGGTAGTTTATTATACCGTCTGGTTTAATACCAAATTTTTTTGTAAACATTGCGTGATTCGAGCCGGGGCAAGCCCCGGGGTATTAAACCAGACTTTCGAATAAGTTCACTGAAGCGGAATATGAAGTGTTACTTTTTTTCTTCTTTCTTCCACTTCTTCCACTTCTTTGACTTGTTCGACTTTGCGGTAAAATTCCAAATCATTTTTTTAATGACGCCGGCCGCGCAAGGGATTGAAGCGGTATCCTTTTTTGCCGCAGGCAAAAAAGATACAAGCGTAAAGCCCGGTCTTGCCGGGCCGAAAGTTCGGCACGGCAGGATGCGCCCAAATAATAATGCGCAGGACCCTTGACTAAACCAATAGTATTGCTATATTATAATATCTATCAAAATAATAGGAAATATGCAGGTGGATATATCCGGTACTTATGAAACAAGGGGGTTCCGCCGGGTTCTGTTCGAACTCGGCGGTTTTTTCAGGAATTCCCTGGGCAATTTTTTTTCCCTGGAATTTCTTTCGATACTGATCCCCCTGCTCC
>JAIRZS010000211.1 GCA_031267115.1 Treponema sp. | reverse complement strand
TGAGATACCCTGACGCGATGAATTCCATAACGGAACGGCTTAGGGGCGTAATCATTGAGAATGATAACGCTCTGGATGTCATCAGGCGGCATGATTCGGAGGATACGGCGTTCTACGTTGACCCGCCCTATCTGCCATCCACCAGAGACGCGGGGAAGGATTACCGTTTTGAGATGTCCGAGGAGGATCATATCAAACTTGCCGGTGCCCTGAATGAGGTCAAGGGCAAAGTAATTCTATCCGGGTATCCGAGCGAGCTTTACGATTCGCTTTACAAGGGGTGGGAGAGGGTTGAGAAAGATTCTATCGCCGACGGGCATCTTCCGAGAAAAGAAGTGCTTTGGCTGAGAAATATCGAAATTGGGATATTTTATTCAGGCGAGGGCGGCCATTCTTGACAGCAATTTAGAGTTTCAGTTTGCCTCTAAAACCATTATTTTCGATATTTTTCGGAATCTTTTATACTATTTTTACTCAAAATCCTTATCAAAAGCAGGTTTAATGACAAGCGATCCGCTTTTGCTGATAGAAACAGAGAAACATGAACTGTCATACTCGCATTTGAATTTGACTTCCCGGCCGTGTTCAAGGGCATTCAGCGAAACACCATACAGTCTTTCACAATTAGGACATTTTATCTTGATAATTTCAGTATTTTCCACAAAAACCTCCAAAAATTTTTAGAAATCTCTTGCGAACCGTGTAGAAATCGTGTAAAAATAATACAGAATATACACGGTATAGACAATATAGACGGGCTAAACGTGCCGGCAAAAACGCCTTAATTTGTTATCTGATAAGTAATTACTTGCGGTATAAAGAGTTACAGGATCCGGCCTGGCCGAAGCGGCCAGGGCCTTCCAAGCTGGAGACGTGGGTCCGACTCCCATCAGCCGCTTTTGTGTAATTCTTTTGTCGAAGTGCTCTTTGTTCACTATTTCCTGCTTATTTGACTTTTTCGACTTTGCGGTAAAATTTCCGCAGCATGTATACTCAGCCTATTAATTCCCCAGGGTCTTTAGCGGGATATCGTCGTAGCGGCCGGAGTTGTTCCAGTAGGTAAGGCCGCCCGTACCGGCGTTGCGCACCCCTTCTGTTTCCAGGCGCACGTAATCGGTGTTGTAATATTTGCGGTCGTAGGCGACGTTGAGGTAGAAGGCCTGAACATAGGGGCGGACGATGACGCGGCCGCGGCCTATGCGGGCGGTGCGCTGGGTACCCTGGTAGTAAATGCGGTAGGGGCGCAGTTCGGGGGGGGAGTTTGCCAGGAAGTCCTGTTCAAAATGGCTGGGGTAGTACATGGGGCAGATCACGTCTACATAGGGGGCCATGAGTTCCACTTCCTGGCCGGTCCGTGCGCCGGTGCGGTACCAGCCGTTGGCCCCGTAGATATCCACGGAAACCGGCGCGCTGATACGGGAACGGATGTGGCGCAGAAAGGAAAGCATGGCGCTTTCCATGTCCATCCCGTTTTCCCGCCAGCGGTAGCGGGCGTCGCCAAGGTTCTGCCCGTCAGTGGGGAAGCGGATATAATCAAACTGGATTTCGTCAAAGCCCCGGCGGTGCAGTTCTTCCGCTACGGAGGCGACATATTCCCATACTTCCTCCGAGTAGGGGTCCACCCAGCGCTCGTCGTAGTAGGTGCGCAGTATTTCGTAGCCCGGTTCCGTTGACGGCAGTATTTCCATTTCGTAGGCGGTATTTTTTTTCCGCCCCTGGCCCTGGGGCTGCCTGGTGTCGTAGTAGCCCGCCCAGGGCTTGCCGGCGCGGCTGTCCCAGACGGCGTATTTGCCCCGCTCTTTTTTCGCGAGTTCGGGGTCTTTGAAAACCACGATCCGGGCGGCGGTGTAGATGCCCCGTTCCTTCATGGCGGCCAGGAAGCTGCCGATATCTACCGGGCGGAATACCCGCCCCTTTTCCGCCAGATCCGGGTTTTCCGGGACAAAGCGGAGCCGGCCGTAGTCGTCTTTCATGTCGATAACTACCATATCAAGGCCGCGTTTCTCGATCAGATCAAGGTAGGGGCGGAAGAGCCGGTCTTCCATCGCGTGGTTTGCCGGCATATAAAGCCCTTCCCGGTTTGCCGCCTGGGTAACGGCGGCGCTGCCTGCCCCTTCTTTCAAAAGCCAGAGTTCCGAAAGGGAGATGAATTCCCCCTCCGCCCCGGAAAAATAGCCGTCTTTCCACAGGCCGATGCAGGAGGCTTCCATGCCGTGTCTTTCCATGCCCAGGGCCAGGCTGCGGAGATCCGCCCTCTCCCGGAGGAAGGGGAGGGGGGTAGGGCCGCCGGGTTTCCCCGCTTCCGAAGGCGGGCCGCCTTCCGTCCGGCCCATCTCCATGATCCCCCCCTCCTTCACAAAGCGCAGGGTTTCCGCGCCAATGTCAAGGGAATCCACCGTGCCGAAATCCGGGGCGTTGTTCGCCGTATTACTGTTTCCGCCTGTCCAGACAAGATCAAAGCGCCTGCGCTCCCAGTCCAGCCGGTACACGCGCTGCCTGAAAGTCTGGGCCGCGTAAATGGCCGGCGGCTGTCCGGAGGGGGCGGCGGCGGCAATGTCCGACACTTCGTCGCTGTTGCCGGTAGTCTCAAGCTTCTCGATTCCCGTATTGAGTTCCGTCCATCCGGCTCTGTTTCTGCCGGGCTGGATATAATGCACGCCGTAGGTCGAATGGGAGAGGAACACGGTAAGCTCCTCCGCCGGTTCCGGGGAACGGGAAGCCCCGCTTCCCGTGTTTCCCGTACGCAGTTTCGCTACCGCCACCGCCTTGATACCGTTTGTCCTGTACGGGGGCATTCCCAGGCTTCTCCAGGAGCGGCCCCCGTCCTGTGTCAGGTAGACCGTATCCTTGGTCGCGCAGACCATGGTGTCGGGGTCCCCGCTGTCAATCTCCAGGTCCTTGATCTCCTGAATCAGCGTTTCAAAGGACTTTTCCCCGTCCCGGTACAGTTTGATAGTCTTTACCGGAAGCCCGCTGTTCCGGCTTTCCCAGCGTAGAAGGTCCTCCGAAACCAGGACGCCCTGATCGCTCTGGATGATCCAGCGGTCCCTGCCCTTGATCAGCTTGCGTACCGATCCGCCGGTCCAAAGCGGGGAAAGCGTATTGAAAAAACTTATCCCGTAAAGCCCCCTGTCCGTGCCGGCGATGAATTTCCAGCGGGCCTGGGGCCGGCCCGTTCCCGGGGTTTCCGGCATAACGGCAAAGATTGCGATGAGAAACAGGATGGCAGCGGACAGCATCCGGCGCGCGGGCTGTTTTGCAAGCATAGGCAAAGCTTACCAAAAAAATTTTTTTCGTGAAAGAGGGCGAAGGTATAGAAAATTAACCGCCGGGCTTTAGCCCGAAGCCGCACGAACCTCATAGCGTATAATCGCGAAAGCCAAAGCACGACACGTCCCGTTCGCGGGGTTCGTGGCGCGGGATCACAATCTGCCCAGTATTTTTTTGACGGCGATAAGGAGGGCTTCGATGTCGTCTTCCGTAGTTGTCCAGCCCTGGGAAATACGTATCCCGTAAAGGGCCGTTTCTCTGTCCACCCCCATAGCGTCCAGAACAGGCCGCCCCTCCTTGTGCGACGAGCAGGCGGACCCGGTGGATACCGCGAACCCTTCGTTGTCCAGGGCGCGGACCGCGGCCTGGCCCGGAATGCCTTTCAAGGCGATCTGCAAAATATACGGGGAAAACCGTTTGTCCTCGTCCTGCCGGTCTTCCGGGACAAGGGCGCAGCGGCCCGTTGCCCGCAGGGATCGTATCAGAAACCCGAAGCGGGAAACAGCGGCGGCATATTCGGCGGCGGCCGTTTCATTTTTTGCCCGTATTTCCAGAATTTCCGCAAGGGCGGCCGCCCCCTCCACATTTTCCGTCCCCGGCCTTATGCCCCTTTCCTGGCCCCCGCCGCAGCCGAGAACCCCGGCCGGCTGCCGCAGATAAAGGATTCCCGTACCCCTCGGGCCGCCGAGCTTGTGGGCGCTCAGGGAGGCGGAATCAACGCCCCATTCCTTTAACGCGACAGGCGTCCTGCCTATGGCCTGGACAATGTCGCAGTGGAAGCGCACGGGCGGCCCGAAAAATTTCCGCGACAGGGCCGCCAGGGCGGGTATGCCGTTTATTGAGCCGGTCTCGTTGTTGACCGCCATTACAGCCGCGAGTACGGGCCTTTCCGCCCTGTCCAGCGCGGCGGAAAATTTTTCCCCGCTTATCCGCCCGTCTTTTTCCGCCTGAATCTGCCGTACCGGCATTCCCAGCTTTTTCAGGGCAAGGGCGTTCTCCCGGACGGAAGGATGCTCCATTGCCGAGTAGAGCAGGGTTCCGGGCGGGCCTTCCCTCATGAGCAGGGAATGAAGCGCGATCATGTTCGCCTCGGTACCCCCGGAAGTAAAGTAAATGGTTTCCGCGCCAACGCCCAGGACCGCGGCGCAGCGGGACCGGGCGTCTTCAAGCGCCTTGCGCGCCAGGCGGCCTTCCGTATGGGGCGAGGACGGATTCCCGAAAGGGACAGGAGGGGAAAGCCGCGGGCCCGCCGGCAAAGCGGTGGCGGCCCAGTCGAAATAATAACGCTGTTTCATTTACATTTATCAAACCCGCGGCAGGAAGACGCCCCTTAAAACCCCGCCCCTGGCCGCCGCCCCGCCTATTCTGAGACAGGGGTTTCTGCGGGCAGGCATTTCATCGCCCGCTGGTTCAGGAAATGGACCGCGCAGAAAAACCCGATCCCGATGACAAAGGCGGTCCCCAGAACAGCGGCGGACAGGGCGCCGGATACCCTGACCGAGACAAACACCAGGACACCCAGGGCTATCTGGAGGCTGTAGAGTACCGCGTCCACGCCCCTGGCCCCAAAACCCAGATTTATCAGCTTGTGGTGTATATGCGAGCGGTCGGGGCTGTCGATACGCCGGTGATCCCGGACGCGGCGCCAGACCGCGGCGGTAGTATCGAGAATCGGTATCATCAGCAGGGCCGCCGCGTAAAACAGGGGCAGTTCCGGTTTGGCGTCCCCCTTGTTCAGCAGGGGGAGGACCGCCAGCATAAAGCCCAGGAACTGGCTTCCCCCGTCCCCCATGAAGATCCTTGCCTTGGGTATGGGAAGGTTAAAGACCAGGAAGCCCCCGACAATCGCCGCGAGGCAGACGCAGAACAGGACGGCGGAGCTGGTACCCGTAAATGACGCGAAGATCAGGGCGTAGGCCGCCGCAGCCAAAAGCGAAACCCCCCCGGCCAGGCCGTCCACCCCGTCGATAAAGTTCAGGGCATTGGACATACCGACAAGCCAGAATATAGTCAGGGGATAACGCAGCCAGTTTAGATTCCTGAAAAAACCGGGGCCGGCAAAAAAGAGGCTGTGGAAAGTATAATCGGGAATTACAACCAAAAGGGCGGCGATAATCTGCCCGCATAGCTTGGTACGGGGGGCAAGCTGCTTAAAATCATCGAGAATCCCGAAGAGCAGGGTAAGGAACATGCCGATAATCACCGGCAAAAAACGGAAACCGTAGTAATTTTCAGCGGCGTTGAAGCTCAGCACCATCGCGACAAGGATAAAAGCCAGGGAAAACCCCAGCCCGCCCAGCCTCGGCACATCCCCGGTATGGATTTTCCGTTCATCCTTCATATCGTACCAGGCATACAGATGGGACAGGCGCAGCACGAGTCCCACCAGAACAGTCGAAAGACCAAGGGAGATCGCCGCTATGACTACAATATTGATCATGGAAAAAAGCTCCAACATTTGCTGCTTGGGCATATATTCAGGGCCGCCGTTTCAAAGCCGGAATTCCGGAGCAGCCTCTATTCGCCTGCCAATCATACCATATTCGTAAAATAATTCCTAGGAGCCTGTTATACTTGTAACTATTTATGTTTCAGCGCGGAATTTGGGCGCATTTCCGGCGCGGAGCGCCGGAAACCGGGCTTTCCGGGGTTCCGCTCCGCTCCATTCTCTCCGCTGCCCGACGGGCAGCGGAGAGAACAAGCCCCTCCAATCCCTTGCGCGTTCCCGGGTGAAGCATTTGTACCGTACTTCTTTTTTTTACGATGACGATTGTAATATTTCCGCGTTTTTTCCGGTTCTCCGCGCCCCTAATAGGGAGGAGGTTCTATGTTGCTGTCAATGCTGTTTTCCGTCCGGGAATTCTTTTTTCCCTCCGGCTGCGGCCTTTGCGGGGCGGCCCTGGACGAACCGGGGGAGGCCTGGCAGGGACTCTGCGGCCCCTGCGGACAGGAACTGGAGGTCCCGGCGCCGGCGGA
>JAIRZS010000208.1 GCA_031267115.1 Treponema sp. | reverse complement strand
ATGTTTCCCCGCTTGTCTACGAAAATGTCCGGAACATCAAACAGGCGGGCAACAGCCTGCTTTCGCTTATCAATGAAATTCTGGATTTGTCCAAAATAGAATCCGGCAAACTGGAAATAATCAGCGCCGGCTACCGTCTGGACAGGCTCCTCAACGAGTGCATCAATATTATCCGCGTGAAATTCGACGAAAAGCCCCTGCTCTTTGCCGTAAACATCGACGGCAGCCTTCCCCGCGAGCTTGAGGGGGACGAACTGCGCATCAGGCAGATACTGCTTAACCTGCTTTCCAACGCGATAAAATACACCAGGGAAGGGCATGTCGTCTTTTCGATTGCCAGGGCCCGGGGCGGGAAAAGCGGCAGATCCGGGAACGCCGCCGCGGACGCTTCAAATTCCATTACCCTGGCGTTTTCCGTCGAGGATACCGGCATAGGGCTTAAAGACGAGGACATGAAAAATATCTTCCGCGAATTTGAACAGTTCGACACCCACCGCAACAGGGGGATAGAAGGAACGGGCCTGGGGCTTGCAATCAGCCGGAATCTCTGCCGCCTTATGGACGGGGACATAGAGATAGATTCGACTTACGGCAAAGGCAGTACCTTTACCGCGGTTATCCCGCAAAAGGTGCTCGGGAATGCCCCGCTTGCCTCCGTCCCCGGCCCGGACAGGAAAAAGGTTCTGATCCTGGCAAAAGAAAATATTCTGGCGGATTCTTTGCGTTATTCCCTTGCCAATCTGGCTGTCCCCGCCCTTGTTACCCTTGATGAAAATATGTTTTTTCAGGAACTTCAAAGCAAAAGGGCCTACGATCTGATCCTGGCCGATCCGGAAATTACCGTTATCGGCTACCCGGAAGTACGGATTCTGGAATTGCCGGCCCATACTATATCCCTTGCGGAACTCCTGAACGGCGGAAGGGAAGAAGTTTCAGAGGAAAAAGACAGTACCGCGTTTACATCGCCGGACGCGCAGATTCTGATTGTGGACGATATTTCCATCAATCTGGATATCGCCGAGCAGCTGCTCTCCCCCTATAAGGCCCAGGTTACCCTCTGCACCAGCGGAAAAGAAACGCTGGAACTGGTTTCGCGCGAACACTACGACCTTATCTTTATGGATCACATTATGCCAGAAATGGACGGAGTAGAAACCGTGGCAAAGATCCGCGAAATGGAAGCGGCACGGGAGGTCTCTCCGCCGGTCCCTATCGTAGTATTAACCGCGAACGCGATTTCCGGCATGGAGGAATTTTTCCTTCAAAAGGGCTTTAACGACTTCCTCTCCAAACCTATAGAAATAACCGAACTTGAAAGGGTAATGTCGCTCTGGATACCGGCCGGCAAGCAGAAGAGATAAGGGCGCATTTCCGGAGCTCCGCGCCGGAAACCGGGCTATCCGCTTGTATCTTTTTTGCCTGCGGCAAAAAAGGATACCGCTTCTATCCCTTGCGCGTAAACCTGCCCGCATCCGGGGAATGACTATACTACCGCAAAAAAAATTGCCGCAAAGCGTCGGAAGCGGGGACTTCCCCGCTTCCGGCTGCCTTTCTACTTTATCAGGATAAATTCGACGCGGCGGTTCTTCCACCAGTTGTCGCGGTCCTGGAACCTGATGATGGGCTGGGTGCTGCCCCTGCCCGTCGCGCTCAGCCGGCCCCGGCTCACGCCGAAGCCTACCAGGAAGTCCACCGTAGCGCGGGCGCGTTCCTCGCTGAGCCTCTGATCGCCCGCGGCTTCGGCGGGCGGAACCGGGCTGCTCGTCGGATTGGCGTGGCCCTCAACCTGGACCCGGTAATCCCGGAATTTATTCAGTATCTGCGCGATACGGCGCAGGATACGGTTGTTGTTATCCACCTGGGCCTGGGGCAGGCCGTTAAAGTCCGCGGCGTTGGCCCGGAATACGATGGACGGGACCTGTATTTTCAGGCGGTCGCCGTCGCGGATCACCAGAACGTCTACGCCGATAATCCCCTCCAGCACGGATTCGTTGCCCAGGATATCTGCGGCGCGGAAGACAAAGGGATAGTCCGTAGCGGACTGAACCAGTTCCCGCCGGAAACTGTACCCGTCCCAGACAACGCGCTCGGCGGGCGTGCCCCGGCCTTCAATGCGGTAGAAAAGCTGCGGCGGCCTGGAAAGATCGTCCAGCTGGGGTTCCCTGATTTCCAGACTCCAGTTGGCTATCGGCGACACGTCGCGGGCGCCCAGGAACATGATCAGTTCGTCGTCAACGCCGTCGTTGTCGGGGCTGAAGAATTCCGGCTGGGACCGGAAACTCAGTACCGGCCCGGTAACATCTACCATTATAGGCGCCGACTGCGCGCTGACCATATCACCCTTGAGGTAACTGACGGTAAACACCGGCGTGTACCGGCCTTCCCGGAGATTGCCCGCGTCGTCGCGGCCGTTCCAGACAATCGAATCCGGCGGCAGGTTTTGCGCCTGGCCCCGTTCGGGGAAAGTCTTGAGTACGGCGCCGGAAGAATCTTTCAGTTCCAGTTTCCAGGATTCTATTCCATCTGTAAGGGAAAGGCTGGTCCCGAACCTGATGCTCTGGCCCGCGCCGTCTTTCGGGGCTATGCCCGTCCCCGACGAAGTCAGGAATATCCGCGGATTGCGGGCGTCTACCACGATATTATCAATCGTCCTGCGGAAACCGTTCCCCGCCTCGTCGGAAGAACTTAGGGAGAAGCGGTATGCGCCGTCCGGGACAATGTTCCCCGCCTCGTCTGTGCCGTCCCAGCGCAGATCCGGGGCGCTCCCGGCCCAGGTCCAGGTGCGGACCGGATTGCCCCGGCTGTCCGTTATCACCGCCAGCCATTCGTCGTCCCCCGCGGTAGTAACCGTGATGGGGATATATTCCCTGTTACCGTCGCTGTTGGGCGAGAATAACGTATAAGGCGTGGAAAGTTCCGCGGACGGAGGCACCGTGTCCAGTATAAAGGGCCTGGATACCGCGACGGGCCGGTTGCCGGCTGTGTAGCGGATCTCTATCCGGGCCGTGTAGGTCCCGTCCGGGGCCGCCGCGTTACCGGCGTCCCTGCCGTCCCATCTAACCGACGCGGGGGGCGCGCCGGAACCGTCAAAGGCCCGCACGACATTATTTCCCGGGTCAAGAATTTCCACCCGGTAAGAGGACACCCCGGCTCTTTCCTGAAGCTGCGGGACAATGGAAATCGTGTCACGGTTGCCGTCGCCGTTGGGCGAGAAGGCCCGGAAATCGGTGGTAATGAATACCGGCGTATCGGCGGTACTCAGGGAAAAAATGACGGTGTTGGACCGGCCGGTATTGCCCGCCTGATCGGTGGAAGTAAGCCGGTAGCTGTACTGCCCGTCGCGGGCAAGGGCGCCGGTATCGTTGCGGCCGTCCCAGATAAGGGCAGGCAGGGGAACGCCGCTCATGCGCACCGTCCTGACAGGGGGGGCGGAAGACACGGCCCCGGCCTGGATAAATTCGCCCAGCCAGAGCAGCTCGTCGGAACCGGTCTGGGTAAAGATCATTTCGTCCTGAATCCCGTCGTTATTCGGGGAGAACGCCGTATAAGACGCTATAATCGACGCGGTCGGGGGCGTTATGTCCAGGGTAAAGGCCGGCGAAACCGCCGCCGAAACATAGCCGTTCCGGTAGCGGATCTCAAGCCGGGCCTGGTAATTGCCCTCCGGAAGGACAGCGCCGGCGCTGTCCCTGCCGTTATAGTTGTAGCGTTCGGGAGGCGGGGCGCCGGCGTCGGGTATCGTCCTTACGGTTGTCCCCCTTTCATCCTGGATGGTAATCTGCCAGCCGGTGATCCCCTCTTTTACCGGGATCGCGGCGTTCATGATTAGTTCGTCTTTTACGCCGTCACCGTTGGGGGAGAAAAACGCGTCGGTGATGGAAAGGGCAACCGACGGCTGCACGGTGCTTACAATAATATTCCCCAGGGAATTCCCCCCGGTATTCTGCGCCCGGTCGGTAGCGCTGATCCGGTACTCGTAGACCCCGTCCGCCACAATCGCCCCGGTATCATCGGTCCCGTCCCAGGTAACCGGCCCGGGTTCCGTATTGCCCATGTCGAAACTTTTCACCAAGTGCCCGGCCATATTGTAAATAGCCGCGCTCCACCTGTCCTCGAAAGAGCCTGTCTGGTCGATAACCAGGGCATCCTTGTTCCCGTCCCCGTCGGGCGAAAAGATACGATCGGCTTCTGAAAGTTCTGCAATTTCGACGGACGGCGGCGTATTATCCACTATCACTTCGTAAGAGCGGGTTGTAACGCTATTGCCGTTATCGTCGGCGGCGGTGATATTAAACCGGTAGAGGCCGTCAGGGGCAAGCTCCCCGGAATCGAGAATGCCGTCCCAGCGCAAGGACGAGGGAATTTCAACCGCCGCCTTTACCCTTGCAAGCTCGACAAAGAAATTCTTAAAGTTCTGGGTCTCTCGGCGCATTTCCTTGTTCCGGTAGCTGCGCGCCAGCCCGCCGTTTTCGTTGTAAATTTCAAACGCCCATTCATTTACATAGCGCTGATCGGTTATGGTCAGGGGGAATTCAAGATAATCCGAAAGCCCGTCGTTGTTCGGCGAAATATACTGGGTCTCGGGGTAATCTATTGTCACGACAGGCGGCGTCTTATCCGTAGCCCCGACATTCCAGGTAAGCCCCAGCCCCAGCGCGGTAATCCCGCTGTACATGGACTTAACCCCCGCGTTCAGCGAAAGATCCCCGTCCGAGGGAAGCCGGCCTATGATCCGTCTGCCCCCGGATTTAAGAACCAGGTTCACCCCGAGGCCGATTGACGGCAGCGTCAGGTTGCGGCGCTGATCTTCCGGCCCCCAGAAATTTTCGTACCCGTTAAAACCCCAGGATGCCGAAAGCGTAATAAGCTCCGCCATCACCAGGGACAAACCCACCTTCCCCTCCAGGTTTCTTACCGAGGGGATGCCCAGATCCAGGGCGCCGGACAGCCTGAGCGGGTCCGCGGTGTTCCCGTTGGCGCTCCGCAGATGGATAAAGTCCGCGGACACGCCAAAAAGGGGCGTAAAGGCCGAGGGGACCATGCTTTTCCCCATGCTCTTAAAGACTATGCCCAGGGTAAAATTTTCCAGATTCCCCAGCTTCCCAAGGTTGTAGCGGAAACCCAAGTCGCCCGAGGCGGCCCAGTCATCCCCAAAACCGAAGTTAAAGCCCAGCCCCAAATTCAGGCCGGGGTAGATCTCCTTGGCGATATTGAGATTCCCGATAAAAATATTGCCGAGTCCGGGCAGGAAATCATCGTAGGGGCTGTGGAAGAAATTCATCGAGCCCCCGAAGGCAGCGTATTTCGTGGGAAAAAGCGCCCCCAGGTTTACGGCGTGCCCCAGGCCCGATTCGCCGCCAAAAGTAGGGATCAGGATATAACCCGCGTCAAAGACAATACGCTGGGCGTCGCCCCCCGCTGCGGGATTCACCGCGCTGGCCGGCGCGCCGCCCTGGGAAGTTGAAAAAACCCCGCTCAGAAAGCGCGGCGCGTAAAGATCCTCCGCGGCGTCGGCCCCCTTGAGGAGATCCGGCGGAAACTGCGCGTATGCGGAAAAAATACCGGCCGCAAGGAAAGCAGCCAAAAAAACACGTCGAACCATAAATTTCCCCCGGATTTTTAATTTTTTAATTTTTTCAATTATGAGACCCCTGTACCATAGACAAATTTGCCTTTTAAATTCATCGGCATATTTTTGAAGCCTCACTAACCATTATATACTCTACTCTGTAGTATTATATATTAAAGAAGGAATTTTGTGACGGATTCGAAAGAACAATTCACCGGAAAGGCGGGGTTAAGGCGCCGAGCAGAATCGAACTGCTGCATAACGGTTTTGCAGACCGCTCCCTTACCGCTTGGGTACGGCGCCATTCAAAAGATACGCTTGTCCATCGAACCGAAGGTTCGCGCAACCGGGTTTTAGAACAAGCTCATCTTAGCAAAAGAATTGAATCCTGTCCAGCCGTTTTTCGGGGGAGCCGCCCGCGCAAGGGATTGGAGGGGCGCGTCAGATCCGGAGGGTCTAGAGCGTTCTTTGTGCCGCCAGGCGCAAAGAATGGAGCAAAGCGGAGCCTACAATCCGCCGCATCCTGCGTCGGATTTCCAGCCGGGGCGCACTCGCAAATCCGCTCTGCGGATTTGCTTCTGTAATGCGTCCATCCCTGGACGCTTGGGGTGCGCCCACAAAACCATGCACCGCATGGTTTTGTCCCGCAAAGCCCGGTTTCCGGCGCGAAGCGCCGGAAATGCGCCCATATTATCCATATTATACTCCCTAATCCCCGCCTTCGGCGCCCGCGCCGGGATACCATGAGGCTCGCCCGCGCGTTTCCCCGTCCGTCTTGCCCTTTTGGGGTATCTCTGGTAAATTCACTATACTTGAATTAAGGAAATCACAACATGCGATCAAATCCATTGGGCCCCTTTAGTTTTTACCGGGAAGCCGTCGCCATAGCTTT
>JAIRZS010000113.1 GCA_031267115.1 Treponema sp. | reverse complement strand
ATATGACAAAAAAAGACGGTGCGTCTGGACGTCGAAATGACCGCACCGCCGGTAACTTGAGGGTTTTCCCTCCCGTTGTTTATTTTATCGGCTTTATTGTTGCGAACTTTAGAAACTTTATCCGGAGGTTTCTTCAATATTGGCCGGGTTTTGGAAAATACTCCGGTTTATGTTAAATTCCGCGCAAGGCCAGAAAATACCTTCAGGTGGTAGTCCGCTGTACCGGCGAGGGCGCGGTAGAATTTGGCCGACAGCTCCAGGTGGCGCTTTGTTTCCGAATCCGGCCCGCCCTCAAGCCCGTCTTCCAGTTCCCCGATTGAGGGAAAGAGGAAACCTGCTACGTCTTTTACCTCGCTCCTTGTGATCTCCCGGTTGGCTTTTTCAAGCTCGCCCAGTACCCGCGCCGTTTCTTCGGAAACGCGCCTTTCCCCGGCGCGTCCGGCGGGGCCTTGCTGTTTTTCCCTGGCCCGCGCCTTCTCGGCAAGGGCGGCCGCCTTTTCCGCAAGGGCGCGTATCTTTTCAAGGCCCGCGAGGAGTCCGCGCCGGGCCTCCCCGTAACGGGCGTTCCGGACGGCTTCCTGCGACTCGAAGGCCGTTTCCGCGCGGGCAAAGGTTTCCGCCAGAAGGCCGTTAATTTCCCTGCGGCGCGGGGGCAGGGCCAGGAGTTCTTCCGGTTTTGCGGGGATAATTCCCGGTATGGCAATACCGTCAAGAGAAAAGCTGCGGTTTTTAAGGCGCGGGTACATGCCTATGCGGTTTTCGAACCAGACGGCGTAGAGCGACAGCCGCCTGTCGGTAAGAACAGCGCCGCCTGAGAGGGCGGGCGCGAAAAAGGGGAAGCCGTCCCTGAGCGCGTGGAAAGAACGGGTCTCCGCCGGAAAGAGGCGGCCCGACAGGGCAAGGGCGCGTTCCTCAAACAGTGCGCCTTTAAAGTGTGTTTTAAGCGACGGGAAGGAAAGATCAAGCCCGGCAAGCCAGAGGGATTCCGTCCCCAGGATGCGGGCAAAGTCCCAGGCGGTGGTGGCGACGGAGCCGCCGGTCCCCAGGGCGCCCTTGGGGTCCACCCGGTTTTCAATGAACTTCCCCAGGGGGAAAAGGGACGAGCATAGAAAGGCGCGAGCGAAGGAATGGCGCATTACCGAAGGGTACACCGCAGACTCGGCGATAAAGCAGCTTGCCGGAGACGGGGCGCGGTCCAGGTGGCGGGCGTTCCAGAACTGCGGGTCCACCGCCAGGACAAAGTCGGGCGGCGTCCCGGCGCGGAGGAGCAGGCTGAGCGCCGTGTCTACAGCCACTACTACGGCCCGTTCGGCGAGGCGCGGCAGAAGCGGCGCGATTTCGTCGAGCGAGGGCCCCGCGGCGGCAAGCAGGACCGGCATTTCCGGAGGCAGGCAGGACGCCAGTAATTCCACCCCCGGAATGTCCCGTATGGTTTCCATGTTGGCCGCGAGGTTCCGTACCCAGCGTTTTCCGAATTTCTTCAGGGTATTCCGGTTTACATCGTCCTTTGAGATGTGAAATTTAAGCTGCTTTTCCGCCTTGCCGAACCATTCCTCGTCCAGCGCCATAAGCGCCCTGTTCCGCAGGATTTCCGGCTTTCCCTCGAAAAGCCGGAGCGCCGCGCCCATGGCCGGTTCCGAATCGCCCGCGTTCCCCAGTATAAACGCCGCCCTGCGCGAAGACAGAAACTGCCGGAGATCGCGGGTTCCAAGCGCGGCGTGTAAAATGGAGACCCTTCGTTCAACAATGATGACGGGCCTTTGGGGAAACCTTTCCGCCGCGGCAATTACGGCGTATCCCAGCCCGAAGCCGAGCGCCGCGATGGGGCCGTCCCCTTCGGGAAGCGCCTCCGCGGCCCGCGCCCCTTCCCGGACCGGGTCCCTGGGCGAATGTATGTATTTGCCGCTGACGACAAGGGAGGGGACGCCGGCAGCCGTGTCCACAACGGCGATGTCATCGGAAAGGCCGCCGGCCTCGCCGTTAGGGGGCCGCATTCCGGCTTTTTCAAGGTACGCGGCCAGATCCGGAAAGTGTTTCCGCAGGACAAGCATGTTTTCTTCCCGAATGGTTTTTTCCGCCAAGTTTTTTCCTTTGCCCATAATTCTACGGCAATCAGCCCCGTCCGTCCACTCGAATCCGTCCCGGCCCAGACGCAGCCGAAGATTACCACCAACTACACGAACAGCACGAACAGCATAGCGCTGCCCTGATTTTCTGTCTTTTTCCTGTCTCGTTTTCCTGTTTTCACACGGACCGAATGGGAATCCGGGTAAAGCCGGGGGTGAAGTGGGCAGTCTCCCGTCATGGCGTATTCACTAAACAGGCATAAGCTGCTAAACTACCGGTTATACGGAGGTGTGCCATGAAAACTACATTGAAAATCGACGGGATGTCCTGCGAACATTGCGTGCATCATGTTACCGAGGCGCTCAAGGGCGTGGTGGGGGTCAGCTCGGCCAGGGTGGATCTGAAAAGCAAGTCGGCGGAGGTGGAACACGGGGATTCCGTAAGCCTGGACGCGCTCAGGGCGGCGGTAGAAGAAGCGGGCTACGAGGTGGCCTAGAAGCCTGTTGCGCTTGAAGGAATTTAACCACCGGGCTTTAGCCCGAAACCACACGAATCACACGAACAGTATAGCATACTTTGGTTTTTCCGCTTTTTTCCTGTCTCGTTTTCCTGTTTTCACGCGAACTAAATGAGCCTCCGCGCGGCAAGCCGCGCGGTATCTTAAGCGTTGCGTTAGTTCGAACGGAGGCACGTTCGATAGGAAGTTTATTATACCGTCTGGTTTAATACC
>JAIRZS010000290.1 GCA_031267115.1 Treponema sp. | reverse complement strand
CAGGCTGGGAATTGCCGGCGCGTTAGTCCGGGGTATGGCGCCTTTGGCGCTTGGCAGGGGGGTAGCGTAAGCCTTGGGCCGGAAGGGGGCAAGGCTGGAGCGCAGGGGGGCCGGGAGGCGGCCCGGATACTGCGGCCCGCCGCCCGGTAACAGGCCCCCCCTTTGCCCGAGCGGCCTTTACTTGCCGTTCCCAAAACTGATATACTGGTATTATGGCATACGAAGTGACCGCGACCAGGCGGCGGCCGAAGGTCTTCGACGAGCTTGTGGGGCAGGATTTTGTGGCCTCTACCCTGAAAAGTTCGATAGAAACCGGGCGCATTGCCCACGCGTACCTCTTTTCCGGGCCGAGGGGCTGCGGCAAGACCAGCGCGGCGAGGATTCTGGCCCGGTCGCTAAACTGCGAGAAAGGCCCCACCGCCGCGCCCTGCGGGGTCTGTTCCAGCTGCCAGGAGATTAGCCGGGGCGCGAGCCTGGATATCATCGAGATTGACGGGGCGTCCAATACTTCGGTAAACGATGTCAGGCAGATTAGGGACGAGGTGCTTTTCCCGCCCAACGCGGGGCGCTACAAGATCTACATTATCGACGAAGTCCACATGCTTTCCAACAGCGCCTTTAACGCCCTGCTTAAAACCATTGAGGAGCCGCCGCCCTATATCGTTTTTATCTTCGCGACTACGGAACTCCACAAGGTGCCCGCCACGATTAAAAGCCGGTGCCAGCAGTTCTCGTTCCGCCTGATCCCCGTCGAGACTATCGCGGCAATTCTGAGGGAGACCTGCGCGGAATTGGGCATTGGCGCGGAGGACGAGGCGCTTTTCTGGATAGCCAGGGAATCCACCGGGAGCCTGCGGGACGCCTATACGCTTTTTGACCAGGTGGCGTCTTTTTCCGGGGGGGATATCCGGGCGGCGCTTATCCGGGAAAAGCTGGGGCTTGTGGGCTTCGACAAGCTCAACGCGCTTGCCGAAGCCTGCGCCGCCAACGATACAGCCGCCTCTTTCGCGCTGGTGGACGAGCTTCTTGACGCGGGGGTGGCCATCGAGCAGTTCGTAATTGATTTGGCGGGCTACTACCGGAGCCTCCTGCTCCTGAAAAACGGAATTACCCGGGAATCGCTTTTAGGCTACGCGCCGGGCCGTTTCCCCCGGGCAGTGCTGGACAAGCTCGACCCTGTCCATCTGGAACGGGCGCTGGATCTGCTCCTTAACCTTTACCGGGACATACGCTACTCGGTCTCCCCCCGTTTTGAACTTGAAACGGCTGTATCAAAACTGTCGTGGCTTGACCGCTGGGTTTCGCCGGCGGAACTGCGGGAAACGGTAGCGGGCCTGCGCCTCTCTCTGGGAACGGGCGCCGCGCAGGCGGCGGGCGGCATTCCGCCGGCGGATAGCAGCGCCGCGCCGGCATCCGGCGGCAGCGCCCCCGGAACGGCGCGGGGAATTCCCGGCAATCCGGGGTATTCGGAGCCGGGCAGCCTGGCGGAAGAATTCCAGCGCCACCTTGCCGCCCGCACGCAAAAAACGGACGCGCATGAAAAGGCGGATGAATTTTCCGAACCGGGATACGGCGGGCCGGAAACGCCGCCCGCCGCCGGGCAGGGCGAAAACGAGGGCAAGGACGTTCCGTCCCAGGTAGAAGTTGTGCGCCAGGTCTTTAACGGAACGCTGGTTGACGAAGGAGCGTAAAATGAATATTAATCCTTTTGATCTTCTTAAAAACGCCCAGAAGATTCAGGAACAGATGGGCAGTTTTCAGGAAAAACTGGGGGATATCGTTGTTACCGGTTCCGCCGGGGGCGGCATGGCCGAGATTACGCTTAACGGAAAAATGGAAGTTGTCTCGATACGCCTGGAACCGGCGGTAGTGAATCCCCAGGATATCCCCATGCTCCAGGATCTGATTGCCGCGGCGTTCTCAAACGCGCTGGAAAAAGTAAAGGAAGCGGTAAACCGGGAAGTAGGCGCCATAGCGGGCATTCCGAACGGGGTTTTTCCGGGCTTCCCCGGCGTTTAAGGGACGTATCATGAGCGGCAGCCTTAACGCCATAGACCGGCTGGTAGTATTACTGTCGAAACTTCCGGGGATAGGCAAGAAAAGCGCCACCCGTATGGCTTATTACATTCTGGACGCCGATCCAAGCTACAGCAATATGCTCGCGGAACAGTTAGCGTCCCTGCACCAGGCGATTAGGCGCTGCTCCCGCTGCGGCAGCTTTGCCGAAAGCGATCCCTGCCCCATCTGCGCCGATCCGGACCGGGACGCGTCGCTTATCTGCGTTGTCGAGCGGCCCCAGGACATACGCGTAATAGAAGAATCCCGCGAGTTCCGGGGCTACTTCCACGTTTTGGGCGGGCTTATCGCCCCTCTGGAAGGAGTAGGCCCCAACGATCTTACGATAGGGAAACTGCTGGCCCGCATCAAGGGCGGCGGGATAAAAGAAATAATACTCGCGCTGAACCCCACGGTCGAAGGGGACACAACTTCCCTTTATATACAAAAGCTGCTCAAGGGCCTTGATGTGGAACTTACCCGCCTTGCCTCGGGCCTTCCCGTAGGCGGGGACCTTGAATACGCGGACAGGCTTACCCTTTCGCGGAGTTTCCGGGGCAGGGTAAAGCTGTAG
>JAIRZS010000346.1 GCA_031267115.1 Treponema sp. | reverse complement strand
TTTACAAAAAAATTTGGGATTAAACCAGACGGTATAATAAACTTCCTATCGAACGTGCCTCCGTTCGAACTAACGCAACGCTTAAGATACCGCGCGGCTTGCCGCGCGGAGGCTCATTTCCGGAACCTGTTTGTAAATACTTCGACACTTCGTTAAAGGCCGCCAATCCTGAAGGCAGAATTACGTCTTACCGAAATCCAGAGAGAAAAACGGGGATATTGCTATTGGCCAGCAGCCTGTTGTACTTCTTGCCGATAGGAAGGGATTGTATGGTCCGGCTCCCGCCCTGGGTGGCTGGGCATAAAAAAGCCCGGAACTGCTGCTTTTCCGGGCTTTCCGCTGCTAAAAGCGGGAAACGGGAGTCGGACCCGCGACATCGACCTTGGCAAGGTCGCGCTCTACCACTGAGCTATTCCCGCACGTTTTCTTACAATAACCCAACTTTGAAATAAAGTCAAGGGGCGCGTTGCCTCATTTAGAAAAAAGTAACTTTAGGCCGCCTATTGCCTTTCGGCGGGCGGCGGCCTTATAATGGGGCCGGAGGCGGGCGGCGCGGGGATGGACATTTATTGCGTAGGCATCAAGGGGACAGGGGTATGCGCCCTGGCGGAACTGCTTCACGGCGAGGGGCTGGACGTAGGCGGCTCCGACTGCGGCGATGTTTTTTATACCGACGCAATTCTTGACGAGCTGGGAATCCCGTATTACCGGTCCTTCAGCGCGGAACATATCGGCGCGGGTATAAAGACCGTGGTGTACTCGGCGGCGTATTCCCCGGAGACGAACTGCGAGCTTGCGGAGGCCCGGCGGCTGGGTATCCCGCTTTTAAAATACCCCGACGCGCTGGGCGAATATTCCGCTCGCTTTGATTCCTCGGGCATTGCCGGCGTCCACGGGAAGACTACGACTACGGCCCTGGCGGGGACCCTGATCCGGGGCGCGGGGCTTCCGGCGCGGGTCCTCGCGGGCAGCGCGGTAAGCGGGTTCGGCGGCCATTCTACCCTTAGCTTGGGCGACAAGTACTTTGTGGCCGAAACCTGCGAGTACCGGCGGCATTTCCTCGCCTTCCATCCCCGGCGCATCGTGCTGACCAGCGTGGAAAGCGACCACCAGGATTTTTACCCGGACTACAAAGCGATACGGGACGCGTTTCTGGAATACTCAGGGAAGCTGCCCGCCGGGGGCGAGCTGATCTACTGCGCCGACGATCCGGGCGCCTCGGAAGTGGCCCTCGCGGCAGGGCGGCTGGCCGGGGAAGCGGGGAAAGCCCTGGCCCTGACGCCCTACGGCTTTAGCGCGGAAGGCCCTTTCCGTATCGGGAACTACCGCGTTTCGGGCGGGCGCCTCATGTTCAGCCTGCCCGGTTTCCCGGATTTCCCCGGAGAACTGAGCCTCCGCGTCCCGGGGAGGCACCTGGCCCTGGACGCCACCGGGGCGCTGGCCCTGGTTTCTTCCCTGGTACGCGCCGAATTCGGGGAGGGCGGCTGGACGGGGGCGCGGCGGGAAGCGGTACGCTCGGCCCTGGAAGGCTTCCGGGGGAGCAAGCGCCGCTGCGAAATCACCGGCGAAAGCGGCGGCGTCCTCTTTATGGACGATTACGGCCACCACCCTACGGCGGTAAAAGCCACCCTTGAGGGCTTAAGGGAATTTTACCCGGACCGGCGGATAGTCCTCAGCTTTATGTCCCATACCTATACCAGGACCGCGGCGCTGCTCGGCGAATTTGCCGCGTCTTTTGAAAAGGCGGATACCGTGTTCCTGCACAAGATTTACGGCTCGGCCCGGGAAGCCTATACGGGCGGCGTGGACGGCAGGGCGCTTTACGAAAAAACAAAGGCGCTGCGCGGCAATGTATACTATACGGAGGAGCCGGAAGACGCGGCGGAAACGCTGATACAGATACTCCGCCCCGGCGATCTCTTTATCACCATGGGGGCCGGCGACAACTGGAAGCTGGGCAGAAAGCTGCTCGGCTGTTACGCGCCGGGGAGGGCGCAGCCATGAAGAGCATGACCGGCTACGGTTCCGGCGATTTCCGGAACGCCCAGGTTTCCCTTTCCGTGGAAATCAAGGGCTACAACAACCGCTTCCTGGACATCGGCGTGTACCTTCCGCCGTTCCTTTCCTCCGTGGAAAACCGGGTGCGCGAATACCTGGCCGGTCGCTTTTCCAGGGGCAAGATAGAGGCAAGCCTGCGCTTCAAGGAACAGAACGCCCCCATTGCCGTGCAGGTAAACCGGGAGGCCGTAAAGGCGTACAAAGAAGCCATCGCGGCGCTGGCCGGGGAAATGGGCCTTAATGAAAAGCCCTCCCTCTCGCTCCTGCTTTCCCTTGACGGGGTGCTGGAAGCGGAGAAAACCAGGGACAGCGGGCAGTACTGGCCTTTCATCGAAAAGGCGCTCGCGGAGGCCGCGGACCAGTTCGAGGCGGAGCGGGTGCGGGAAGGGAAGCATACCGAGGCGGACATACAGTCGCACCTTTCAAAAATAGAAACGCTTGCCGGCGCGGTCGCCGCCCATATACCCCGGATAGAAGCGGAGTTCCAGGAAAACCTCCGCGCCCGCTTCCGGGAGCTTCTGGGCGACCAGATCGACGAAAACCGCGTCCTTGCGGAAACCGCCGTGCTTCTCGTAAAAAATACAATCTCCGAAGAACTCTCCCGCCTCAAGGCGCACCTTGGCGAGTTCCGCGCGGAAATCGGCCGCAATCCCGGCCCCGGCAAGAAGCTCGACTTCCTCTGCCAGGAAATAAACCGGGAGATAAACACCATCGGCTCCAAGACGCCGGACCTGGACACAAGCCGGGCGGTAGTCGACATGAAGGACGCCCTGGAAAATATCCGGGAGCAGCTCAGGAATGTAGAGTAGGGCGCATCCTGCCGCGCCGGGCCTCCGGCCCTCCGCGCCAGGACCGGGCTTTCCGCTTGTATCTTTTGCCGCTTCCAGCGGCAAAAGGATACCGCTTCAATCCCTTGCGCGGGCTAAAAATCGCCCTCCCTGGCGATTTTTAGCCTTGTAACCAGAAGAGCCCGCTTGCGCGGGGGAGCTCCCTGACGCCGCGAAAATAGTGCCGGGCATTGTTTTGAGGATTTACCGCAAAGTCGAAACATACCCGGTATTTTTCACCGCAAAGTCGAAAAAGTCGAAGAAGTAATGAACAATGAACAGTTAGGAATGAGCAATGGAAGACGGGAAGGCGCTAGACTTGACCCGTAGATTTAACCACCGGGCTTTAGCCCGAAACCTCGCGAACTTCGCTTTGGTATCCCCGGTCTTGCCTGGCAGCCCCGAATTTGGTGCCAGGCACTCTTTTTCTGGATAAAAATTTATCCATAAATTTGGCGCCTGGCGCCTTTGCCGGGAATTTGGCCCGAAAGGCGAATTCTGAGCACTCCCCATTGTTAATTTTTCATTGCTAATTGCTAATTTTCCCCTTGACATCCCCTTTTTCCCGTGGTATACTGTCGTGTATCGGGCTTTGGGGCCCGGCAGACAATTTGTCCAAAAGGAGCGTTCTTTATGAAAAAACAAGTTTCTGTTTTAAGCGCACAG
>JAIRZS010000340.1 GCA_031267115.1 Treponema sp. | reverse complement strand
CGGCAGGGATGCCGGCTGCGACGATTCATGAGTTTTTGCCTTGCAAAAACTCAAAGCTGTAAAACGGCAGGGACGCCGTTTTACAGCAGCGCAAGGGATTGGAGGGGCGCGGAGCGTTCCCGAAGCGCAGCAAGGGAATGGAGCGAAGCGGAACCCCGCAAAGCCCGGTCCCCGCCGCGCGGCGGCGGGGATGCGCCCTGTTCACTGCAAACCGGGGTAATGCTATGCTGTGCGTTACGATCCGTACTTGCGCCGGAAGGGTGATAGTGGTATATTTCAACCCGGCGTTTATCGAGGGAGGAAACTATGAAAAAGGTCAGGCTTGGCAAGACAGGCCTTATGGTGAGCAGGGTTGCCCTGGGCGGCATACCCATTATGCGGGTTTCGAAGGCGGAAGCGGCGGAACTGGTCCGGGAAGCGGTTGGGCTTGGGATAAACTTTATCGATACGGCCCATGTTTATTCCGACAGCGAGGAAAAAATCGGCGGGGGGATAAAGGGAATTAAACGGGAAGACCTTGTTATCGCCTCGAAGTCGCCGGCCAACGATAAAAAGGCGTTTAACGAACACCTTGAACTCAGCCTTAAGAGGCTCGGGGTGGATTATATTGATATTTACCAACTGCACAATATCGGTTCCGGAGCGCGGCGCGACGCGGTCCTTGCGCCCGGCGGGGCATACGAGGGGCTTCTGGAAGCGGTCAAGGCGGGCAAGGTGCGGTTCCCGGCGTTTTCGAGCCACAGCCTTCCCATTGCCCTTGAGCTTGCGAAGGGCGGCAGGTTTTCCGTGCTTCAATTCCCTTTCAACTATATTGATAACGAGGCGGAAAAAGAGCTTATCCCGCTTGCAAAGGAACTTGACATGGGTTTTATCGCGATGAAACCCATGGGCGGCGGCCTTTTGGACAACGCGGGGCTTTCCTTCCGGTATCTTCTGCAATACGGCGGTATTGTTCCCGATCCGGGCATTGAACGGATAGAGGAAATACGCGAGATCGCGGCCATTGTCGAAAAAAACGAACCTCTAAGCGGGGAAGACCGGGAAGAAATAGAAAAACTGCGCGGCGAATTCGGGCCGTCATGGTGCCATCGCTGCGACTACTGCCAGCCATGCCCGCAGGGCGTCCCCATTAGCTTGGCCCTGGGCGCGAAAAGCAGCATGAAGCGCTTTTCCCCGGATCGTGCGCGGGAAATGATCGGGCCGGCTATTGAAAGCGCCAGGAACTGCCTTGCCTGCGGCGAGTGCATGAAGCGCTGCCCCTACCATCTTGAAATCCCGAAACTGTTGAAAGAAAGCGTCGCCTTTTGGGACGGCCTGGATTCCGGGGCCGCTTAGAAGGCTGGTTGGATTAAAAACAGGATTCAGAATTTTACCGCAAAGTCGAAGAAGTAAAAGAAGGGAAGAAATAACCACGAACCCTAACGAACATCGCGAACCTCACAAACTTTTGCTTTGGTATCTGCGGTTTTACCCGAATTTCCTTTCGGGTCGTGTGAAAACAGGAAGTGGTAATTTATGTTTCTTGGTGTTTGGGCTAATCAGCCTGTTCGTAGTTTTCATAATACCCGGTAATAGCCGCATTTAAGGTAAAACGATTCGTCATAACCCAGCAAGATGGGATGATCCGGGGCTTGGAAGCGGAAGTCAAGCTGGAGGAGGCGCCGGCCTGCATCGGCAGCCGCCGCCGCAACTACGCGCTTGAATGTTTCTTCGCCGACCGCCTGGCTGCAGGAACAGGTGACCAGGCAGCCCCCTTTTTTGACAAGCTTGACGGCGGAAAAGTTTATTTCCCTGTAGCCGCGCAGCGCCCCTTCCAGGGCGGAGCCGGATTTGGCGAATGCCGGGGGGTCAAGGATAACAAGGTCGAATTTTTCCGCTTTCCGTTCCATGTGCCGCAGATAATCAAATACATCGGCCTCAACAGCGGTAATCCTGTTTTCCACGCCGTTGAGCGCGGCGTTCTTCCCGGCCATTTCCAGCGCCGCTTTTGATACGTCCACCGCCGTAACTTCGCCAGCCGCGCCGAGCCGGGCCGCGTGTACGGCGAAGCCGCCGGTATAGGCGCAGGCGTCCAGCACCCGGCCCCCTCCCGTGCAGGAGGAGGCCCGCAAACGGTTTTCCCGCTGGTCCAGGTAATGGCCGGTTTTCTGCCCCGCCTCCGGGTTTACCGCGAAGGGAAGGCCGTTCTCGAAAATCACGATGCCTTCCTGGGGAAAATCCCCCCGGACAAGCCCTTCCCTGGGCGGGAGGCCCTCCAGTTCCCGTACCCTGGCGGCCGATTTTTCGACGATCCCCCTTGGCGGCCCGAAAGCCCCGTCCTGGGGGGAAAGCGGCGCGGAAAGCGTTTCCGTGAGCGCGTCGAGAATTTCCTCCCGCCTCTCGTCCATGCCGTAAATGAGGAACTGTACTACGAGCCAGGATTCAGGCGGCCCCAGCGCCGCTTCTGCGGCGGCAAAAGTAACGGGCCTTTCCGCGCACTTCGCTTCCAGGTCCGCAAGGGGCCAGCCTGTAAAGCGGTCGATGATAAGGCCGGGGAGAAAGTCCGCCTCGGCGAACACAAGCCGCCGGGATTCAAGGCGGGAGCCGGGATCAGTGGCCGGGCCGTTCCCGTGTACGCGCCGCATGACGGCCTCCCGTATGCGGCGTTTGAAGAAGCCCTTGTCCGCTCCTTCTTTCGAAGGGGAATAAATGCGGGCGCGTATCTTCGAGCGGGGGTTCACAAAGGCGCGCCCCAGGTACTGCTTACGGGAAGTTTCCACATCGGCAAGTTCTCCGGGGAGGAGCGCCGCCCCGGGCGCGTCCTTGCCGGAAGCGGGGTCACGGCCTTCCAGCACTTTCGCGATTTCGTTGTCGTAAACCCAGGGGTGGCCCGCGCGGATACGGCCCTCCTTGCCGGGTTTTATGATAATGCGTTTCATGGTTTCCGGCGGGCCGTGCTCCCCCGCCGGACAATGAATTCCTGCTTTTCCGCCCAGGGGTTCTCCGCGGCCCTTTCCGCCCGGGAGAGAAAGTATTCCTGCGCGCGGAAAGGCCTCTCGTCTTTTTCCGGGACGCGCCTGAACCAAACCCCGTCCGCGCCGAGCCGCCATGCCTGCTGGTTGTCGCGGAAACAGGCTTCCAGAATATCCCGGACCTCTTCCCGTATATCCGCCTGAAGTACCGGGAACATCAGTTCTACCCGCCGTTCCAGGTTGCGGGGCATCCAGTCGGCGCTGGAAAGGTACACTTCCTCATTGCCGCCGTTGGCAAAACAGAAGATGCGGGAATGTTCAAGGTAGCGGTCTATTATGCTCGCAACCTGGATATTTTCGGAAAGGCCGGGAACGCCGGGGAGCAGGGTACAGATGCCCCGGACATTGAGCAGTATCCGCACCCCCGCCTGGGAAGCCCGGTACAAGGCCTCGATAACGCCGCTGTCGGCCAGTGAATTCATCTTGGCCGTGATGCGGCCGGGGGCCTGCGGGCTTGATCGCTTTGCCTCCCGGTCTATAAGCTCAATAAGCCGGTACTTCAGATTGGTCGGGGCGATTACAAGCTGCCTTGTGGCGTGGATTACCGAATAGCCGGTAATCATGTTGAACAGCAGCCCCGCGTCAAAGGCAATATCTTCCCGCGCGGTAAAGATGCCTATATCCTCGTACAGCGCCGCCGTCTTGTCGTTGTAGTTTCCCGTGGAAAGGTGGACGTAACGCCTTATCCCGTCCTGTTCCCTTCTGATAACAAGGGCGACTTTGGCGTGTACCTTGAGCCGGGCAAGGCCGTAGACCACAATTACCCCGGCTTTTTCCAGCCGGTTTGCCCAGGTAATGTTCCGGGCTTCGTCAAACCGGGCCTTGAGTTCCACAAGGGCGGTTACATGTTTTCCGTTTAACGCCGCTTCTTCCAGCGCCCGGATTATGGGGGAATCTCCGCCGGTACGGTAGAGCGCGGTTTTTATGGAAATTACCTGGGGGTCCTGCGCCGCGTCCCGGAAAAAACGCAGCACCGGATCGAAAGACTGGTAGGGCAGATGCAGCATCACGTCGCTTTGGCTTATCCTGTCCCAGAGGGACTCCTCCTCGCTGAAGGCGTTCTGGGGATAGATACGCCGGCTTGTCAGCCTGAGCCTGCCAAAGCCCGGCGTGTCGGCGAGGGCGGAAAGGCTGTGCAGATCCAGGGGCCCGTCTATCTCGTAGAGATCGTCTTCCTCCAGTTCAAAGCGCCGGGCCAGCGCTTCCTTAAGCCTGGCGCTTCCCGTTGTATAAACCATGCGGACCACCCGGGAAGAATCCCTGCGCTCAATAACCTCCTCCATAGCCTCCATAAAGTCTTCGTCCCGTTTTTCATCGACAGAAAAATCCGCGTCCCTGTTCACGTTGAAAATCATGCTTTCCCTGATTGTATATCCGGGAAAAAGGTACGCCCCCCAGATGAGGATGACATCGTCCAAAAGCGTCCAGCGGAAGATGCCGTCTTCCCCGCCGGCGGTATTGCTGTTTGGCAGCCTGACGATCCGGCTTACCACAGGGGGTATCTTGACGATTGATCGGTATTCCGTTGCTTCGCCCCCGTCCGGAGGGGCGGCCTCGGTTTCCAGCAGAAAGGCGGCGTGGATGGAAACCGAATCGATCATAGGATTGTCTTCTTCGTTATCGCCGAAGCGGAGCGGGGTCAGGACCGGATAAATTTCCTTCATAAAAAGCGACTCAAGAAAATCCATGTCTTCAAGGGAATACCTGTCCGGCCTTACCAGTTCCAGCCCCCCCTGTTCAAGCGCGGGAAATATTTCGTTTCGCAGGCACTCGTACTGTTTTTTCACAATGTCCCGCGTTTTTTCCGCCGCGGTTCTGAGCTGCGCCCCGGGGCTGAACCCCGCGGGGTCCTGCCCGGCCCCGGCCCGCTTTGCCCGCTTTATCGCCGCCAGGCGGACCATGAAAAATTCGTCAAAATTGGAAGAAACAATAGAAAGAAAACGGAAACGATCCAGGGGGGGGAGATCGGGCCTGAGACCCTCTTCAAGGACCCGGCGGTTAAAATCGATCCACGAAAGATCGCGGTTAAGAAAACGTTTCATGTTAGAATCACTTTATAGCCGAAAGTATCCTGAAACATATCCCCCTTTTCTTCAAGGCCCATAAGTTCAGAACTAATATCGAAATTTCCCCCGGTATGGAGGACAATTGTTTCGTTCCTGCGTTCCACGGTAATATTCCGGATACGCTGGGAATGCCCGCGGTCAAGCGCGTCGGCAAGGCGCAGGATAGACGCCATCTTGAGTACCAGTATCCGTTCCTCCCGCTGAAGCTCGATATAGTCGATATCGGCCTGGGAAGGGGGATCGCTGCGGTGGTAGCGTATCACATTGGCGATAATGCCGAGCTCGTCCCGGTGCAGGCCGAAAATTTCCGAATTGGCGATAATGTACTGGCCGTGCTTGTGATGCCCCGATCCCCGGATAAACATGCCTATATCATGGAGCGTCGCCGCCACTTCCAGCATAACCCGTTCCCGGCGGTTCATGCCGTGTTCACGGACCAGGGAATCAAAAAGAATTTTGCACAAAAACGCCACATGCAGATTATGCGCCTCGTCAAAATGGTACTTCCGCCCGAGATTCACCGCCGATGCGATAATCTGGGAATAGAATTCCTCCTGTAGTTCCGGATCCACCCCCAGGGTTAAGTCGATGAGCAGGCCCTCCCTGATGGACACAAAGGGCACTACTACCTGGGTTGCGCTGGTGCGTTCCAAAAAGAGTTTGTACACAAGGTTGCCGGGTATAAAGCCTTCCGAATCCGAGTAAGGCACCTGCAGGTTCTTTACGCACTCTTCCGGGCTGTAGTTCCGTATCGTGTCCACAAATTGCACGAACGCGTCCCGTTCGATAACCCAGCAGTCGCCGTTAAGCTCCTTTCCAATACGGGTAGCGAGGAACCGCGCGTCGGAACCGGCAATCACAAAAACCTTCACATGGCCAAGCTCCATCTCGGAGTTGAGCAATTCGGAAGTGTTCCGCACGTTTTCCCTAAGGTAACGCCCCTGGGACTGGAGCGCGTCGGAAACATTGCGGAAATACTGGCCGATAAGGATGGTCCCCAGGTGAATGCTATGTGCGGCGACCATCTTCCCCTTGCGGAGCAGCATAATTTCCGTCGAACCGCCGCCCACGTCGATGATCATGGAACTGGCCCGCCGGAACTGCGCCAGGTCGTTCTTCAGGGCAAAGCGCACCGCAAGGTACATAAGCCGGTTTTCTTCGATGCCCTCGACAATGGTAAGCAGAAAGCCCGTTTCCTGGCGGACCCGGTCCACAAACATATCCCGGTTACGGGCAACCCGGAGCGCGCTCGTCGCGATAACATGGACATCGTCGCGGCTGATACCCCAGCCCGAAAGCAGTTCCTGGTAGTTCCGCAGCACCGAAAGGCACTCAAGAAGGGATTCCCGGGAAACTTCCCCGGAGGTAAATACATCCCGCCCCAGGGCAACAGGTTTCCCCGCCTGGTCCAGCGCCTTCCACTGGAAATTCTCGCCAATCTCGGCAATCAGAAGCCTTATCCCGGTAGAGCCAATCTCAAGAATCGCCACAAGATGATTAGTAGTAATCATACCAGCCTCGAAATCCCGCGCTTACGGAAGCCTTTCGGGTTTAGAAGTATTGGAAAAATTAGAAGAATCCGGCGGTCCTTCTAAAGCGGTCCTTTTACAATTTTTCCAGAATAAATTCAATATTTCCGGGAACGCCGAAAGGTTCCAGTAACCCGCCCCCCAGAAATTCGCGCAGCCGCGTCCCGTCCTGATTAATGTACAGTCTGTCGCTGCCGCCGCCGATCAGATCTTCCGTCCGGCCCGAAGATTCTATGACCAGGGCGTACTCGTCCCTAATCAGGGTATAACCGGCGTAAACATTTTCAAAGTACTCTTCCCATAAATCATCGGCGGTCAAAACAGTATCCGGGTAGGTCGCGAGCAGGTCCGCAAGGAAATCGCCAAAGCCGATTTTGATGCGCTGTTCCGCGCCCGTCTCCGCGCAGCTCAACGACATACCGACATTAAAAACCGTTTCCGGAAATCCTTTCGATTCGTCCGCCGGGACATTCAAAACGCTGGAACCTTCCCACTCCCCGTCCAGTTCTTCCGCCGTTGTTACCGGGTACCAGATATTCCCGTCTTCCCCGGAAAGCTCCCCTTCATCTTCCCGCGCCTTGCCGCCGCCGGCGCAGCCGGTAAAAAAAAGTACGCAAAGCAGTGTGCATCCTATCAGCTTGATATTTTTTGCCAAAACACTCCCTCCGAACACCATATTTCCTATGAATACTAGTTTATCCAGCGTTTATTTGCAATTCCCGGAAGATCACGGGGCGAGCACAGGGGAATTTTCATATTTTGGTTTTGGGCGCATTTCCGGCGCAAAGCGCCGGAAACCGGGCTTTCCGGGGTTCCGCTCCGCTCCATTCTTTGCGCCTGGCGGCGCAAAGAACGCTGCCCCTCCAATCCCTTGCGCGTTCCGTATCTGGGATTAACCAGGCATACTTTGGAATTTTCCCGTGCTTCTTCGACTTTTTCGACTTCGCGGTAAAAAATTTAGCTGCGGAGGCTGCGGCATGGATGCGCCCAAAATAAAAAGGACAAAAAGAAAGAATTTCTCCCGGTAAGGGACGGATGTCTTGGCAAAATCGAATAAATATGGTAATTTTGTCAAGGAAATTTCGATGCGGAAAAATTTCACTTTCAGGCCGAAAAGCCGATATAGAATAGGGGGACCTTTAAAAGGTCCGGCGGCTTTTAAGGGATTGTAACAAAAAGCGGGGTGTAAAAAGCGGGGTGTAAAAAGCGAGGCGTGATGGATAAAAGCCGGCTGAATCGTGCTTTATGGATAGTCTTTTCATATTCGCTGCTCTATATGGCGGCGTCCCTTGTATTTTCCTGCGCGATAGAGCGCCGCGCCAGGTCTTTCCCAACCGGACCGGAAGCGGCGGTTTCCAATGGCATGGGGGGCATCTCGTTTCAGGACGATCCTTCCTTTATCGGGGTTACTCCGGGTGAAAACGATATGGTTTTGGCGGGCCTTGTAACCGGCGTACCGGAACCCAGCGAGTATTCCCGGGCCCAGATGCTTTTCAATACTTCCTATACGGTCAGGCAGGGCGACACTATAGGCCAAATTGCCAGGAATTTCGGCCTTAGCCAGGACACTATTCTTTCAGTGAACAATATCAGAAACGCCAGGCTCCTCCAAATCGGGCAGCAGCTCAAGATTCCCAACCAGGACGGCATTCTGTACAGGGTAAAAAAGGGCGATTCCCTTGGCAAAATAGCGGAAAATTACCAGATTGAAGCTGCGGCGCTTCAGGCGGTGAACGAGCTTTTCTCTGAAAAAGTTAATGAAGGCTCCACGGTTTTTATTCCCGGCGCGAAACTGAACCTGATGGATCTCCAGGAGATCAACGGGGACCTCTTTAACTGGCCGGTACGGGGTTATATTACAAGCCGGTACGGTTACCGCGCCAGCCCCTTCGGCGGGGCGCGGCAGTTCCACACGGGCCTTGACATCGGCGCGGCTATGGGGACTCCGATAAGGGCCGCTATGGCGGGACGGGTGAGCGGCGTGGGTTACAACGATACTTCGGGCAACTATATAGTAATTACCCACCATTCAGGCTACCGGAGCCTGTACGCGCATCTGAGCGTTGTGCGGATCAAGGCCGGCGCCTATGTCCGTACCGGGGATCATATCGGCGATGTGGGCAGCACCGGCCTGAGCACGGGGCCGCATCTGCACTTTACTGTTTACAAAAACGGCGTTACCATCAACCCCGCCGCAGTGATGCATTAAATCCCGGCCCCGCTTCTTTCTTTCTTTAATATAACTATTCAGCCGGGGGGCTAAAGCCCCCGCTCCGCAAAAAGTCTTTAGTATAGAGCTTGTTAAAAATGCCCGGTCATTGTTACATAATGCGTAATATAGATTTCGCAGCGGTTTTTCGCCATACTGGTGTAAGGAACAGAGGTCATCATGCGAGTTACCGTACTTGGTTCAGGAACATCCCACGGGGTCCCGGTCATAGGCTGCGACTGCCCGGTTTGCAGATCCCGCGACCCCCGCGACACGCGGACCCGGGCTTCCCTCTATATCCAGGGGGAAGGCGGGGAGCAGGTGGTAATCGATACAGGCCCCGAATTCCGCATCCAGGCCCTGAAAGCCGGGATTGACAATCTGGACGCTGTATTTCTGACCCATACCCACGCGGACCACCTTCACGGCCTGGACGATATCCGGGCCCTAACCTGGGATAAAGCCATCCCGGTTTATGCCAACGAACAATCCATTGCCGAACTAAAGGAACGCTTTAGTTATATTTTCAGGGAAACCCAGATAGGGGGCGGCAAACCCCGGATTATCCCCATAGTGCTTACCGGTACCGTGAATATCGGGGGCCTGAGTCTTACCCCCGTTCCGTTAAAGCACGGATTCCTGGACATTCTGGGCTGGCGTATCACTGAGACGGCCAGGGGCGGAAGCGCGGCTGCCGAAGCCGCCCGGACCGTGGTTTACATGACCGACACAAGCGCCGTCCCCGAAACTTCGTGGCCGCTGATCCGCGGGGCCTATACCCACATAATCGGCGCTATAAGGATAAAACCCCACGAAACCCACTTCAGTTTTGAGCAGGCGCTGGAAACCGCCGTCCTGGCGGGTACCCGGCGTATGCTCATCACCCACATATCCCACAGATCGGCCCACCGGGAAATTGAGGAAATTTGCCAAAAATTCAGTGAAAAGAGGAATTTGGAGGGTATCAGCCTGGGGCCGGCCTGGGACAACCTGGAATTCGACGCGCCGTACTAAACTTTCTTGGTAATAAAATCGCTTTTCAGACAGCGGGCGCAGATCTTCAAGGTGACGGTGGTGCCGTCAATCTCGGTTTTGACCTTTTTCAGATTCGGCTTCCAGGTACGGCGGGTACGGTTCTTGGCATGGCTTACCCTGTTGCCGGTAATAGTGTGCTTTCCGCAAATATCGCAGGTCCGTGACATAACTTCCTTCCTTATCATTATGGCGGCCCAAAAACAACAGCTTCAAGGCGCCCTCGTGGTTTTCTTCGGAATAAACCGGTAGCTTGGGAAGAGTACCATGACAGACCGGAAAGATCAAGGGGGGGATGATGCCAGCCGTCCCGGCAATTCCCAATTCAAGCGCCGGCCACAGGCAGGATCCGCAAAACCGGCGGAATGCCCCCTTCTTGTCCTGTTCCCGGCGATAATAGTAATTTATGAATTTCCAGCGTATGATATTATATACAAGAGGCTCAGTTAAGGCTCCGGCATATTATCGACGTTTCTAATTCATTGTAGTACAAGGAAATACAGGATTATTTTTTTTCGGATAAATGTAAAACTTGGCACGGTTATTGCTTGTTGTTTCACATGGATCAAAACGCTGTTTCTACACATGCTATCGCCGCTTCAGCATCTGCGCCGGGAAATCCGGCGGCAGTTGGCCTGGCCGAAATCAAAACAGAAGCAGTCCGCAAATTTCTTCATTTTCTTATCGCGCTTGGCCCCGGCATGGCGGCAATTAACCACGCCTTTACCGTCAGCCTTTTGGCGGCCGGGATTCTGTTCTATCTCTGTACCGAATGCCTGCGCCTTGCGGGAATACGGGTCCCCCTGGTTTCCAAAATTACGAAAATAGCGTCCCGCAGCCGGGATGACGGCAAACTGGTATTCGGCCCCGTAACCCTGGGCATAGGTGCCCTGACAGCCCTTATATTCTATCCAGCCCCAACCGCAGCCATAGCCGTTTACGCCCTGGCCTTTGGCGACGGGCTTGCCAGCCTGATCGGCAAATTATACGGCAGCATACGGCCCTCCTTTATGATGGGGAAAAGTATCGAAGGTTCCGCCGCCTGTTTTGCCGCTGTTCTGGCAAGCGCTTTTCTGGTTTCCCATAATATCCAG
>JAIRZS010000225.1 GCA_031267115.1 Treponema sp. | reverse complement strand
GCTTGCTCCTGGGTATTTTCATTGCAAAAGTCTGAAATCCTTCCGATAATGAAAGAACGAAGCCTCTAAAAATTTCAATTTTTTGAGGCTTCTTACCCCAGAAACAGGCGGGCAGAATGAAATTACTGGTACTCCACGAGGCGGAAGGGAAAGAGATTGCCCAGGGCATTGTCCGGAATCAGTTAAAAGGCTTAAAGGTATCTTCCCGTAAGATCAATATGGACGGCAATTGGGCCGCTTCAGGGCCGGCGTTTGACGGGGCGATAACGGACAATGCCCGCGTCATCGCCGTCATTACCGGGCAGGCCTGCGAATCGCCCTGGTTTGCCTATTTTGCGGGCCTCTGCCGGGGGCGGGGCCAGGAGCTTATAGCGTACAGCGGAAAAAAGACGGCGGTTCCCGAAATATTTACAAAGACAGTAATCCCCCTGGCGGGGAAAAGGGGCCTGGAAAAGCGTCTCCCGGAATACATTGTAGAATGGGCCGCCGGGGAAAAGACAGATGCGGCGAAAAGGGAATTGCTTGACAGGGGTATCCCCTTTAACGAAGCGTCCTTTTGCAATTGCGTCACAACAAAAGACGCCGGCGCGGTAAATCTTTTTTTACAGGCCGGGTTTTCCGTAAATACGCGCGACGTTTTAGGGGTGCCTCTTGTCTGCCTTGCCGCAAGGGCCGGCGACAAGGGCCTTGTTAAAATTTTGCTCCAAGCCGGCTGCGATGTAAACGCGCTTTCGGCGGACAGGGGCGGTTCCGCGCTTGTCGACTGCGCCCTGGGAAAATACTGTGATATCGCGAAACTGCTTCTCAAGGCCGGCGCGGACGTAAATGCTAAAAGTAAGGACGGGCAGTCGGCGCTGATTATTTCGGTAGGCCTGAATGACGAGCCTTTTGTAGAATTGCTCCTCAAGGCAGGGGCAGATACCGATGAACCTGACGCACTGGGCGCCAGCGCCAGAAAGTACGCCATGCTGTTCAATAAACCCGGGATAACGGAGCTGTTGAAAAAATATGACGCAAAATAATTTACCGGAAAACAACCTGCCGTTTGAGGAGAAACTGGACTTTCTCTTTAAACTTATCACTGAGGCAAAGAACTGCGCGGCCCTTACCGGGGCCGGGGTAAGCACCCTTTCGGGGATTCGGGATTTCCGGGGGAAGAACGGCCTTTACAACGACATGGACGCGCAGAAAATATTCGATATCGATTATTTTGGCCGGGACCCGTCGTTTTACTACAGCCACTCAAAGGACTTTATCTACAACCTTAAAGAAAAAGAAGCCTCCGTTGTCCACCTTGTTCTGGGAAAACTTGAAAAAGCCTCCTTCCTTAAAGGGGTTATCACCCAGAATATCGATTTGCTCCACCAGAAAGGCGGCAGCAGCCGCGTTATTGAAATTCACGGCTCCCCCTCGGTCCATTACTGCCGCCGCTGCTCAAAACTTTCCCGCGTAGAAGATCTTGCCGCCTCAAAGCCCGCAGGCGATTTGGGAAGCCCCGACCTTATGGCATTCGAGCAGGCGGCGGAAATTGTCGGGCAGGGGAAGCTTCCAAAATGCGGCAAATGCGGCGCGGTACTCAAGCCCGCCATAACTTTTTTCGGGGAGAACCTTCCGGTACGGGCGCTCCGCGACGCCGAGCTGCTGGCGCGGGAAGCGGATCTGATGCTGGTCCTGGGTACGAGCCTTACGGTTTATCCAGCCGCCGCTGTTCCGGAAATTACCCTGCGATCGGGCGGCAGGATCGTCATTGTAAACAACATGCCTACCCCGCTTGACCGCGCGGCGGCGCTTACCTTTGACGATCTGGAAACCGTGTTCAGCGGCATAGGCAGGCGGCTGCCGGAAAAGCGCCGGGCGGGCAGGGGTTAAAAGTCCAGCGAAGAAAGGTAGCTGTCCAAACCGCGTTCGGCGTTACGGACGGCTGTGTTCGCTTCATCGATCTTTGTGTAAAGCCCGTCAATTTCATCGTCCGCCAAAGCCAGGCGGCGCAGGTACTCCTGCCCCTGGACGGACTGGTTCCCCGCCGCTTCCAGATTGAGCCGGACGCGCTCCTGCTCCGAGGCAAGCCGCCCAAGCCGGGCGTTAAGTTCCTCAAGGGAAGCCCTTTCGGTTTCAAGGGCGAGTTTAAGCGCTACCGCCTTTTCCAGCGCCGCCTTTACATTGGAGGGAATAGCCTCGTTGGCGGTATAGCTGAGCCAGGAATCAAGCTGGGTCCGGGCAAGCACTACCTGCTCAAGAACCGGCCTTTCTTCCCTTACCGTAAAACGCAAGTTTCCGTTTGTCCCCAGGGTTTTGTTAAACCGGTAAAGGCTTCCGGTACGCTCGTCCGCGGAGGCCGGTTCCGCGAGGGCTGCCCCGGCTGTGATTGGGTGTTCTATGACAAGCTGTTTGGTTTCCGGGGAAGCATTTTCCAGCGTGTAGACGGTTTCGTAAATTTGGCTGCGCGTTACGGTCATGATCCCGGCCTTTATCGCGACGGCGCTGAAGCGGCGGCTTCCCGAGGAGCGTGTATTCCCCGTTACGGTAAGATCATCCCCATAGGAAATAAGGCGCCTGTCGTTGCTGCCCAGGAATTCTATCAGCGCGTCCCCGGCATAGGCGCCCGCGTCATACACTGTAATGGGGCCGGCGGGAAGTTTCATGCCGGTGCTGTTGGTAATTTCTGCCGCGAGGGCCGCGTTGGCCGCCGCGCCTCCGGCTCTGGCCGCGCCGGAAAATACCAGGAGTTTCCTGACGGTGACGCTGCCCTCTATAAGGGGCACCATGGCGCTCTGCCCGCGTTTTACCGTTACCGGCTGTTTCAGGGTAAATTCGAACTGATCCGCCAGCGCCGCGCCCCTTGCCGAAGCGGGTACCGGGGCCGGCGCGGGCGCCTCCGCGTATTCCGCCCCGGCGGCCGTGTCGGCAGCGGCTTGCCTTGGCGCGGCGCGCATCATCATAACCGAATCATTCCTGGCGGCTTTTTCCTGCGTTTCCGCCGCCGCGCTATAGCCGGCCATGCCGCCCGCGTAACTGCGGGCTTCGGCGGCCCCGGCAATAGCCAGGGGCAGGGTAGGGCGGAACACATGGTAGGGGGGGTAAAGTTCCTGTATAAACGACACAGGCCGCCCCGAAACCAGGGAAAGGTCCACATTGTCCCAGTCGGCATCGCTGTCGTTGTCGATGATAGCCCAGCCCTGGAAGCGGGCGGGCGTCTGGGAAAGATCCAGCCTGTAGGAAACCTTCCATACCGGGACCGGGATCACATAGCTTAGGACCGCCTCGCTTCCCCTTAGCGAAGGGGGTATGCTTATACGCATTTCGCGCTTTCCGTTGTCCCTTGACGCCATGATAAAGTCCATAGCGTTTTTCAAATCCGCGTTTATCTCGTCACTGCTAAAGGCAAAGCTTCTAATGTCCTTGAGGTTTATGACGGTGATTGCGCCCCCGGTATAAAGCGAGAGGAACGCCTCGGTAACGGCGCTGCCGTTACCGGGTCCGGCTGCGGACTGCCGGTACTCCACCGAAACAATGCGGCCCCTTATGGGATTGGGCGCGCTTACCTCGACATCTTCCCCCTGGAGCCCCTTAAGTATTTCCGCTATTCCCGGATTCCCCAGGATGTTCACCTTGAAGGACCTCAGGGTATTGAAAAGGGAAGTGGCCGACGGATAGCTTACCGTAAGCGGGGGTTCTTCGTTTGACGCGTCCGGCCTTGCCGCCGGCAGGGCTATTTGCAAGGACTTGAGCGCGTCGTTTACGGCGTTTTCTTTAACAGGAAGGACAATTTCAGCCGTCCCAGCAGTACCGGGAAGCTTTCCCCGGTGTTCAAAAAAACCCACCCCGGAACTGTAGAGGAAAAGCCGTTTAAGCACGGGCGACTGTTCCTGGGTAAGGGCGGCCTGCCGGGAGGCGTTGTTGTTCGTACCCTGGGCGGAAAGGGTCCCCGCCGCGAGGAGAGGCACCAGTACGCAGCAGTACCGGATAAACGCCGGGCGCCGGGTATTCCCAAACCGGGCATTCCCGAAAAGGAAAGCTTTTAAAAAATTCACCATAGAACTGTCCTTCCTGTTTGACGCTGCTTTAAAACACCGGCTCTTGAAACAGCGGCCTTACATTACGGGCATTTCCCAAAACCCGGCCGGTTTTGGGAAACGCTTCTTGTTTATGTCCGGCATTTTTCCAGTTTTAGTGTTTTTGTGGGCTGGTCGCAGACTTCGCCAGGGCCGAAGTACTGGATTGAGCCGGGGAAAAGGAAGCAGGTTTCAACGGCCCATTTGCCGCGGGCCTTTTCGAAAGCCCTGAAAGGCTCCCCGTCAAGTTCCACCAGGGCCTTGCGGATAACCGGCTTTTGGGCGCCGTTGCGGCGTTCCATGTTCATCATCATGGTAAGGGGGACGCCGCCGGCTATCCATTCATTCGCCGGGGCCGTCAGGTTGCGCACGCTGGAAAGGTAGCCGGTAAGCCCCGACGCGATAAGCACAGAGGCGCTGAAGCCCAGGGCGTAACAGTAATCCGCGTCGAAGTTTGAGGGGAAGGCGCAGCGGCCCTCGTAGCCGAAAAAATGCCCCAGGGCGCTGAACTTGCCCTTGTAGGAGCCGGCCTTTTTCATTTCGGCGAGGCGCGCCTCGGCCATTTGGATTAGCAGTTTTTCCGTTTCTATGCGCGAGACCTGGACATTCCCGTGGGGGTCCCGGTCGGCGAGCAGCTCTTTCGCTATGCTTTCGGGAAGGCTCAGGAATACGGACTCGGAAACGCCCGACAGCTTTTTCGCGAGCCAGACGGTGATTTCATGGAACGATCCCGCCTCGATACGGGCGAATTCTTCCTGGCCGGCGGCCATAATATCGTTGAGTTCCCCGATAAGCCGCTTTATCTCGGGAATAAATTCCACCACGCCCTCGGGGATCAGCACTACGCCGAAATTGTCGCCGTTCTCCGCCCGGCCGGCGACGGACGCGCAGATCCTGTCCACAACCTGGGACAGGGAAAGCCCCATTTTTTCGATTTCCTCTGAGACAAGGCAGACATTCGGCTGTGTTTGGAGCGCGCATTCCAGGGCGATGTGGCTGGCGGCCCTTCCCATAAGCTTGATAAAGTGCCAGTACTTTTTCGCGCTGTTGGCGTCCCGCCCGATATTCCCTATTAACTCGCTGTAGGTTTTACAGGCGGTGTCGAAACCAAAGGACGCCTCGATATATTCGTTTTTAAGATCGCCGTCAATGGTTTTGGGACAGCCTATAACCTGGACGCCCGCCTTTTTTTCTTCGAAGTATTCGGCCAGGAGCGCGGCGTTGGTGTTGGAATCGTCCCCGCCGATAATCACTACCGCGTCAAGGGAAAGTTTTTTCGCCGTATCCAGCGCTGCGGCAAACTGATCGGGCGTCTCAATTTTTGTGCGCCCCGATCCGATGATATCAAAGCCGCCGGTATTCCGGTACTGATCGACAAGCCCGCCGGTAATTTCCAGGGGCCTGTTGTCCGTAAGCCCGGAGGGGCCGCCCAAAAAGCCGTAAAGCGCCGACTTGCCGTTCCCCTTTTTGAGGCCGTCGTAAAGCCCGGCGATTACATTGTGCCCTCCGGGCGCCTGCCCGCCCGAGAGGATCACGCCTGCTTTGAGCGGCCGGTAAATTTTGCTGTTTTGCCCTTCGGCAAAAGTCACAATCGGTTTGCCGTAAGTGTTTTTGAAAAGTTCTTTCAGGGCTGCCTGGTCGGCGAGCGATTCGGTGGGATCTCCGAAATGTACCGCGATTTCGCCGATATTTTGTTTTAAACTGGCGGGGAGTTTGGGCGTATAACTGTAACGGGCTTTTTGCAAGGCCGAAATCTCCATATTCCGTCTCCTTCAAGATGCGGGTAAATAAGATGGCGCTGCCGCGGGCGGCGCGTATGGGAATAATACCGGAAATTCCCCGCCTTGGGCAAGGGCGCGGGGTGTATCGCGTTAATGCTATCCGGCAATTTCATGTTCCAGCCCGGAATTTGGGCGCATCCT
>JAIRZS010000206.1 GCA_031267115.1 Treponema sp. | reverse complement strand
CATCCTGTCCGACCGGCCTGATTGATTAATGGGCCGGATTCGTATAAGCTTATACCAAGGATAAAAACGATGAACAACAAACTAACTGATCTGGTACGAATTGGAATATTTTACGATGGTTATTATTTTTTTAAGGTAAGCAATTATTACAAGTACGAACACAACAGGAAATCCAGAATAAGTATTTCCGGGCTGCACGATTTTATCAGGAACGAGGCGGCGAAAATTTCGGGGGCCGAATTTAAACAATGCCAGATTGTGGACGCCCATTATTTTAAAGGCCGTTCGTCGGCAAAGGAAATGGGGGACAAGGTTCAGAGCGAGCGGAGTTTCGAGGATATACTGATGAGGGAAAACATTGTTACCCATTATCTTCCCCTGCGCATGGGGCCTAATAACACGCTGCACGAAAAGGGGATAGACGTATGGCTTGCCCTGGAAGCTTACGAGCTTGCGATATACAAGCGTTTTGATATTGTGGTCCTGGTTGTGTGCGACGGCGACTACGTGCCGCTGGTACGCAAGCTCAATACCCTGGGCGCGCATGTTATGCTTATAAGCTGGGACTTTGATTACTACAACGAACAGGGGAAAATCGAAATGACCCGCACATCCCAGCAGCTTATTGACGAAGTGTACTACCCTGTTACCATGCATCAAATTATAGAAGCTTCCGCCCAGGACGAATTTACCCGCGGGCTGTTTGTAACGGACCGGGAGAACTCTCCCGGCCCTGTCCCTGCCGCCGGTTCCCGGCGGCAGGCCTGGGACAGCGATGCTGCGCGCGAAGAGGACAGCGACGGCGCCCTGGTCTCGGTTATCCTGAGTGTCAAGGAAGGCTATGGGTTTATCGACGACCGCGCGGTAAACAATGTTTTTTTTCATTACAGCACTGTTGACAACGCCGACTTTAACGATTTAAAACCCGGCATGAAGGTCCGCTACTTCCGGGAAGAAGACGAAGAAAAAACAAAAATCGACGGCGCCCCCCGCTACAGCGCCACGCGGGTACTGGTTGACGGCTGACTCCCCTTGAGCAAATAGCAGTTGGCAGGTAACAATTAACAATTAGCAATTAGCAATTAGCAAAGCAGCCAGACTGCGATATCTTGACTCTGTTCCCTGTTCTTTACTTTTTACACTTTTTTGACTTCTTTGACTTAGCGGTAAAAAACCCCGATGCATTTAATGTTTGGCACCCGCGGCATGGATGCCGCTGTTTCTATTGCTATCCGCTGGTGGCGGATAGATGGAGTTTGCCGCAGGCAGGCCGGCAGGGATGCCGGCTGCGACGATTTATGAGTTTTTGCTCCGCAAAAACTCAAAGTTGTAAAACGGCATGGATGCCTGCGGCATGGACGCCGCTGTTTCCATTGCTATCCGCCAGCGGCGGATAGATGGAGTTTGCCGCAGGCAAACTCCGATGCCAAAATCCGGCAGGACGCCGGATTTTGGCACGCGCAAGGGATTGAAGCGGTATCCTTTTTTTGCCGGAGGCAAAAAAGATACAAGCGTAAAGCCCGGTCCTGGCGCGGAGGGCCGGAGGCCCGTGGCGGCAGGATGCGCCCAAAGCTATTGTCGCGGAGCTTCCGATCCTGCTATTATGGGAGGCGGATAACGTGATGAAAGAAAATACACAATCGTTGGGGATAAATATCGGGTCCACGAGCCTGAAAATGGTTCTGATGGAGAATGGCAAGGTAAAATGGAGCGCTTTTACCCCGCATGAGGGCGATTTCGCCGCGGCGGTACGGAAGCTTCTGGCGGAGGGGCGGATTCCGGAGGGGACGCCCGCTCTGGCGACCGGCAACGAGGGCCGGTATATGTTTGATACGGCGGGGACTCTGGAGCCTCTCTGTACGGAAGCGGCGATCGGGGCGCTTGGCCTGAAGGCCGGGGCGGTGGTGAGCATGGGCGGCGAGGACCTGGTGGTCTATTCGCTGGACGATTCAGGCAAGATCATCAACAACTTTTCCGGCAACAAGTGCGCTTCCGGCACGGGGGAATTCCTTAAGCAGCAGCTTGCCCGTATGGATATGACCCTGGACGATATTGACCGGGTGAGCGACGAGGCGAAGGTCTACTCGCTTTCTACGCGCTGTTCGGTGTTTATGAAAAGCGACTGTACCCACAGGCTGAACAAGCGCGAGGCTACCAAGGACGATATTGTGCTGTCGCTGTCGGACGTGATGGCTGTCAAGGTTATCGACTTTTTGAAACGGGCCAGGATTACGAGCGGCCGCGTGGTGCTTGCCGGGGGGATTACCCTGAACAGGCATATTATCCGCTTTATCCGGGAAAAAGCGCCCGGCATTGAATTTATTATTCCCGATGAGGCGCCGGTTTTCGAGGCCCTGGGGGCGGCGGTTCTGGCGGTCCAAAGCGGCAGCCCGCTTCCGCCGGTGGACAGGCTGCTCAAGCCGAACGCCGTCCGCTTTGGCGCTCTGGGCGCTCTGGTTGAATGGGAAAGCAAGGTCAGGTTTTTCGACGCGAAAGAAGGGAAGGTGCGTTCCGATCGCAAGTACATACTCGGCGTTGACGGCGGTTCCACTACTACCAAGGCGTGCCTTGTCGACACGGAAACGGACGAGGTTGTGGCAAGCCACTACGGCCGCACCCACGGCGATCCGGTAAAGGCCCTGAAGGAATGCCTCCGCATTATCCAGGAAAAGGTTGTCGCGGATACGGGCGGCAAGGATGTGGATATACGCCTTGTGTCGACTACCGGCTCTTCCAGGGAGATACTCGGCGTGTTCCTGGAAACCCCCGGCGTCTACAACGAGATTATCGCCCACTCGGTGGGTACTACCTACTTTGACGCGGGAGTGGAGACTATCTTTGAAATTGGCGGGCAGGACGCGAAGTACGTGCTTCTTAAAAACGGCGTGCCTATAGACTACGCCATGAACGAGGCGTGTTCCGCCGGGACCGGTTCCTTCCTGGAAGAAAGCGCGTCCGGGGATCTTTCGATACACAGCGCGAAAGACATTGGCCCTATTGCGCTGAAAGCCGACGCGCCCTGCAAATTCGGCGAGCACTGTTCCGCCTTTATCAACAGCGACATACGCAAAGCCGTGCAGCAGGGGGCGAGCAGGGAGAATATTACCGCCGGGATTGCCTGTTCTATTGTTTCCAACTACCTGAACCGGGTGGTGGGGAACCGCACTATCGGCGGGAAGATCTTCCTCCAGGGCGGGGTGGCGAAAAACCCCGCGGTCCCCCTGGCCTTCGCCATGCTTCTGGACAAGGAGATACTGGTGCCGCCCGCGCCGGAGCTTATGGGCTGTTTCGGCGTGGCGCTTCTGGCAAAGCGAAAGAACGCGGGCGGCCTTCTGGAAGAAAAGGCCGTGGTTATCGACGAGCTTATCAACCGGGAAATCGGCTACGAGCGGGTTTTTACCTGCCAGAGCTGCGAGAACCGCTGCCCTATCCAGGTTTTGTCTGTGGGCGGATCGTCCGGCGAGCGCAGCAAGTACATGTTCGGCGGGCGCTGCAACAAGTACACCAATATGCGCAAGCATGTAAAGGATGTTCCGGTTTTTGACTATGTTGAAAAAAGGCAGCGTTTGCTGTTCGAGGAATGCGCGGCCCCGGTGGCGGCGGAATACCGGCGCTCTTTTACCGTGGGGATTCCCCGCTGTTTTTCCACCCATACCCTGTATCCCCTCTATTCGTGGTTCTTCCATGAGCTGGGCATCAGGACCGTCCTTTCCACGGAAGTTGTCCACGAAGGGGTGGCCCGTTCGGAATCGACGTACTGCTTCCCCGCGGAAATCGCCCACGGCGCGGTCCAGGACTGCCTGGATAAGGGTGTGGATTATGTGCTGCTCCCCCATTTCCGCGACATGCCCAGCTATGAGGAGGATGTACACGCGAACTTCTGCCCCATAACGCAGAGCCTGCCGTATTATATCGAAAAAGCGTTTCCCGAAATTGACAAGGGCAGGTTCCTGCCCCTGGTGGTGAGTTTTAAATTCGGGGAAGGGAGGGCCCTTGAGCTTTTTACCCTGATGGGCGAGCGGTTGGGCATCGGCGGGGAGGAAATCAGGGCCGCCTTCGAAAAAGCCCTGGCAAAACAGCAGGAGTACTTTGCGGCGGCCCAAAAGCTTGGCAAAGAGGCGCTGGACGAAGCCCGCAAAGCGGACAGGCCGGTGATCGCCCTGCTGGGGCGGCCCTATAATGCCTTTACCCCGGAGGCGAACATGGGCATACCCCGGAAATTCTCCACACGGGGATACTCGGTAGTGCCGTTTGACATACTGCCTTTCGAGGGGGAAAGCATCTTTCCCAATATGTACTGGTACTACGGGCAGCAGGACGTAAAATCGGCGGAGCTGCTAAAAAAAGAAGATAACATCTATGTTACCTATATAACAAACTTTTCCTGCGCGCCCGACTCGTTCATCCTCCATTATATCAAGTGGATCATGGGGCAGAAGCCTTTCCTGGTGCTGGAACTGGACTCCCACTCCGCCGACGCCGGGATCGACACCCGGGTAGAGGCGTTCCTGGACATTATCGACGGGTACCGGGCAAAGAAGGACGACGTTGAGGCGGAGCGTTACAGCAACGGCTGGCATTTTGTGTACGATCCCGGGGCGGCCTCTACCGGGGACGACGTGCGTATCGAGAACAGCAAGACCGGGGAAAAGGTCCGCATCCGGGGCAACAAGCGGGTAAGGGTCCTGCTTTCCAACATGGGGGCCATTTCTACCGAGTGCATGGGGGCGGCGGTACGCAGCCTGGGCATCAATGCGGAGGCGCTGCCGGTTGCTACCGCGAAGACCGTACAGGTTGCCCGCGCCCACGCGTCGGGAAAGGAATGTGTGCCGAGCCATCTGTTGTTGGGGAGCGTTCTTCAGTTTTTCGCAAGCGAAAACTACCGCAAGGACGAACTCTACCTGATTTTTGTCCCGATTACCACCGGCCCCTGCCGGACCGGGCAGTACTATGTGTACTACGAGAACCTCTTCCGGGATCTGCGGCTTGAGAACGTAGTGGTGTTTATTTTGTCGGCGGATAATTCCTATACCGAGCTGGGGCCCGGTTTCGCCGGGGAAATGTGGAAGGGGCTTGTGCTTTCCGACTATCTAAAGGATATTCAGAACGCCCTGAAGGCCACCGCGGCGGACCCGGTAAAAGCCATAGAAAGCTTTGAGAAATCCTGGCGACGCCTGATGCATACGGTAGAATTCGCGCCCAAAAACATCTGGAAAGAGCTTGGGCATGTCGCGGAAGATGTAAAGAAAATACCCTTAAAGCGCAGACTGGCGGAACTGCCCAGAGTGCTTATCGTGGGCGAGATCTACGTGCGCCGGGACGATTTTGCCGTAGGCGAGCTTACGGACCTTATGAGCGAGCGGGGCATAGTAGTAAAAGTGTCGGGGATCTGCGAGTGGATTCACTACCTGGATTTTGTGCGGGAGTACTCTTTCAAAAAACTTATTGATCTCAGGAAAAAAGGAAAACGGCTTTTCTCCAAACCCTGGCGGGATCTTAAAAAGCTTGAAATCGAGATGTGGTGGAAACACCGTCAGGAAAAGAGGGCGCTTGCCATTCTGAAACCGACCGGGCTTATTCCCGAGACGCCGCACGACATGCACCAGATCATGGAAAACACCCAGAAGCATTTTGTCAATCTGGAGCTTAATTCGGAAATCGCGGTTTCAAGCGGCGTCGCGGCCACGGCCATGGAACACGGCTACTCGGGCATCGTGAACATCAGCCCCTTTGCCTGCCTTATCGGGCGGGTTATCGAGGGCCTCTTTACCCCCTGGGCGCGGGAGCGGAACTACCCGATCCTGTCGGTAGAAGTGGACGGGAACCTGCTGCCCCCGAATATCGTGAACAAGCTCAACATCTTTATGGTAAACGTCCTGCGCTTCAAAGGCGGCGGCGATCTGTCGGGCCTGGTGGACAAGGCGCCTTCCGAAAACAACGACAGCGAGGCCGCCGGATACGCCCCTGGGCGGGGGACGCCCCCCCCTGCGCTCCCGCCCGCCGCCGGCGGTCTCCCGATCCCCCCACGGGGGGGGCTACCCCCCCCCGCAACGCCCCCGGACCTGGCGCCTTTGCGTTTACCCGGCCTCCGGAATTTTTAACCACGAAGTCAAAAAACTCCGGAATTTTCAACCGCAAAGTTAAAAAAGTCGAATAAGTTGAAGAAGTTCAAATAGCAAATAGCAGTTAGCTTACTGTTCCCTACTTCTTTTTACTTTTTTTACTTCTTCGACTTTGCGGTAAAACTCCAAAGCATGCTTTTTTGTATAACCCTTGCCCGGCCCGTTTTACAACTCTATTCCCGCAAGAGCGGCCAGCGCGGCGATGTAGTCGGTGTCGGCGGCGGTGGTATTGGCGGCGGCTATTTTGGCGGAATCGCCTGAACGGTAGGCGGCGCGCTGGTCCGCGGGAGCTACGGGGGACTGCAATGCCGCCTGCCGGGCGCGGATTTCGGCGGCGAATTCAGCTTCAGATTTTTCCCGCTCGTAGCGGGTTTCCGCGTCAATTTCGTTAAACATGGCGGCGATAGTCTGCTTGGCCCTTTGATCCTGTAAATTGCCGGTTACATCAAGCAGGTACTTTGCTACCAGCTTACTCCATACATCGGGATCGCAGGCGTAGACTACGTAGTAATTGTACGCGGTAACGGTCCTGCCGTTTTTATCGACCGTTTCGTTAAGCTGCCAAAAATCGGTAAGCCTTTCCTGGCCGGCAATTGATACGGTCGTTTTGGTTGCCGCGTCATTTACAACGGTAAATTGATCATCATTGCCAAGGGTTATGGCGGCTTTGGTAACCACAGCCTGTTTAAGCTGGTTGGCAAGCCGGGCCGCGTACTGCACGTCGGCGATAACCTGGGCGGCATTGAGCGCGGGGGCGCGGGATACGCCTACCTTAAGCACTTTGTCGTCCCGAATCTGCCAGTCCTGCTTGAAAACCCTGAAATTGCCCCGGATAGCGGGCAGGAGCCACGCGGGAGAGGCGTCCTCGCCCAGGCCGCGGTTGGCCCAGTCAAGGACGCGGTTTACATCCGCGGTCCTTTTCGCTTCCTCGGAAGCTATCGCGGTCTGGGAGCGCGGCTCGTTTTGCGCGTAGGTGGGCGCGGGAGCCGTTGACGCCGGAGCTGAGGCGCAGCCGGAGGCAAGAACGGCGACAACCGCCGCCAATACGGTAATCAACTTTCTTTTGTTCATGGTAATACTCCTTCAAATTTTATAAGAAGAACCTATACAGGCGCTTCGGTTGAACAATTTAATCGTCTACTTTATTGAACGATACCCTGACGACATTCGGCGCGGTCGGGTAGGGCTTTACCAGCAGGGTAAAGCGGCTCCCCTGCGCGTCGAACTGATAGACGCTGGCCCAATTGACGGCGGGCAGGTGTGGAAATACAGGTTCCGTAAAATCGCACTCAAGGCGGAAGAAGGTTTCGTCGAAGGACCAGAGACCGTCGGCGTCCTGGAACACGTCCGCACCGCCCTGCCTGCCGCTGACGGTAACAATACAGGTGCCGTCCGGGACAAGGATAAGTTCGTAAAGCTCGCTGCGGGTTACGCCGCCGGAATACCTGTAGGAGACCCGCCCCTGCCAGCGCCCACCTGTGAACGGGTTGGAGGAGGAGACAGATTGGGCGGAGACGGCAAGGCATGTCAAAATTGCCGTCAAAAATAAGAAAAATACCTTTTTCATAGGTTTGTTTCCTTTATGGTGTAAAACACAGACGTGATCCCTATCTTTTACTTACGCTCAGGGTATAGTGCCTGTGGTTAGTCAGAGGGTCGTCGCTAAGATTAGATACCTGGATAAAATAAGTTCCGGGATTAAGCTGGATACCGATATGGGCGTCGAAATCTCCCCCGCTGTCATCATCTTCGTCTATAAGGGTTCCATTGTTATCGTAGAGTTTCAAATACGTATCCAGGGACTTTACCGCGGCCACACTTCGTATATCAAAAGTTCCGGCCTCTCCAGTATAAAAGCTCACCCAGTCAACATCCGCAGCATTGGTAAAGGTGTGGATTTGGGGATTTCCTATCCCGATATGATTCGCCTCGGAACTAGTATCATCGTTTTCAAAACTATCCGGCGGCAGGGGTTCCTGCATTCTGTTTACACTTAGGGTATATTGTCTGCGATTACCCAAAGGTTCATTAGACAAGCAAGATACTCTGATAAAATAAGTTCCGGGATTAAGCCAGGTACTGATACGGGCATCGCGATCCCCGCCACTGTCATCGTCGTAGCCTATAGAGGTTTCATTGTTGTCATAGAGTCTCAGATATGTATCTAAATTACCCGCCGCCGCCTCACTTCGTATATCATAGATTCCGGCTTGGGTAATTCGGAGCCGTGCTGTATCAATATCATCGGCAGTGGTAAAAGTTCGCCTTTGGCGGCTTCCTGTCTGGATATCCTTTGCCACGGACAGGGTATTGTCATTTTCAAAACTGTCCGGCGGTATAGGGTCCTGCATACCGGTATTGAGAACATACTGTCCGTGGGGATCGCCAATGTTTTCTACCCGCAGGTACACCGTACCCGGATTCAGTACCTTTTGTATATAAGCATTAAGGCCAGGGCCGGTATCATCATCCTCTGCGAGGAGATTCCCCCGGCTGTCATACAGGTATAGCTTTGTATCAAGGTCTCCCAGGATATTGGTATAGGCGATAAACTCCCTGCTTCCGGACGGAATTGACACACGGTACCAATCCGTATCACCCGGAGGGGAGATATTCGCAGTTATCGGGGTTCCTATGCTTATGGCGGTAGCCGCATCCATAGAGTTGTTCGGCTCGTATCTGTCCGTATCAGTACCAACATGAAACTGATAGGATCCGGTTATACTGGAATCGTAACCCCGCACTTTCACAAGGTAGGCCTGATCCCTTTCGGAATAATAAATCACCTTGGCGTTAGTACCCTCGTTGCCATCATCGTTCTCCATAAGGAGGTTCATAGCAGGATTGTACAATTCAATATAGGTATCGAGATCGCCGCTGGTTTCCATAACCAGCAGAGCTGCAGAAGAAGCAGTAATGCGGAACCAGTCTTCGTTATGGTCGACGCTCAGGTTTCGAGTAATCCAGGGACCATTGAGGGTTGCCGTAATGGGGGAGTTAACGGTACCTTGCCCTTGGATAATAACGGAATCCTCATGAACAGCCCTCCCGCCGGTACTGCCTGTTATCCTCTGTGTGATCGTCGTGATAAAACCATCCATTTTAGTTACCACTTCTTCGATAGCGTTCAGGTACATCGGCGCGCCGCCCATTATTTCCAGCGTATTTACATCCAGCAAGGAAGCGGTTACCACGATAACCGCGCCGAGTTTTTGTACCTGGCC
>JAIRZS010000273.1 GCA_031267115.1 Treponema sp. | reverse complement strand
TTATATATCCACCTGTGTTAAACAAGGGATGACGGCCAGTGAAGCCGTGGACCTTATATTTCAAGATACATTACCGGGTTTTGTTGCTTTTTCAAATATTCCGGCTGAATAGTTACAAATAAAATCAAATTTACGAAAATCAGGAAATTTGATAGATGATTTTGATATTTTAATAGGATCAACGGCTATCGTTAGTAATCTAATATTAGTTACCAATAATCAGCAACATTTTAATAGAATAGACAATTTGCTGACTGAAAATTGGAAATGAACTACCTCGACCTGATGCTCCCCTGTGAACTGGTGAGCGGGTTCTTGGGTATTACACCCGCGCTTTCCAATAAATCTTGCATAGATGCGAAAAATGATATATAGTTGAGTCCGTTCCAAAACCCGGTTGGTTTTGTGCCAATAATTTACGAAACAATGTCCGTTACGAAGAACCCAGGAACAAACCCCTGGGTATGGATGCCGCTGTTTCCATTGCTATCCGCCAATGGCGGATAGACGGAGTTTGCCACAGGCAGGCCGGCAGGGATGCCGTTTTACAGCAGCGCAAGGGATAGAAGCGGTATCCTTTTTTGCCGGAGGCAAAAAAGATACAAGCGTATAGCCCGGTTTCCGGCGCGGAGCGCCGGAAATGCGCCCGTATTATGATTGCGATTACTCTGTAGAGAAATCTCCGGGAGCCTGGACTGCCGGCAGGCGCAGGGCCCTCTCGAATAAAACTCCAAAAAATCTTATAATAGTTACAGGCTCTGAAAATTCCGGCGGGGTTTTTGGGGCGTAAAAACCAGGGCCGCTGTTTCATTGTTTGGCATTTTGAAACTGCCCGGCTTGACAAAACAGGGATGCGCAAATGGCGGATAAAACGTTTAAAGTTGTCTTTGAACTTGAGGGGGCTGAAGGGGCCGGGGGGGGCCGGGAAATTGCGGCGTACGCTCTCCCCGGAGAATCGCTGCTTGACGCGGCGCGGCGGGCCGGCGTGGCTATTGACGCCCCCTGCGGCGGCAACGGGACCTGCGGCAAATGCAGGGTAAGGCTTCTGGCGGGCGAAACGGGCGCCGCGGAAAACGACCGGGGCGGGATCGGGGACGGGCCGGGCCGTTTTATCGGCCCGGAAGAATACTCGGGCGGTATCAGGATGGCCTGCGCGGTCCGCGCCCTCTCCGATCTCAGGGTGGGCATATCGCGCGGCGCTCTGGCTTACCAAAAAAATATCAAGGTCTCGGACATGGAAGGCTTCCGGGAACAGCGTATCTTTGCCGCTCTCCGCGAAGAGATGGCGGCTCTGGGCCTGGGGAACGATCCCGGGCTTGAAGCGGTCAGGGTGAGCCTTTCCCCGCCCGAAATCGGCGACGCTATGGCCGACCGGGAGCGGCTTGTCCGGGGAATCGCGGCGGCCCTTGATGTCCCGGAGACGGGAATCGATGTGCCTCTGGACGTGCTGCGCAGGCTGCCGGGTGTTTTGCGGGAGGCGGGTTTCAGCGTGGAATGCGTGGTACGCGGGGGCGGGGAAAGCGGCGGCGGACGCCAGATCCTCAATGTCTACCCGGCCCCGCCCGGGGGCGGGGCGGCAGCGGGCACGGCGGCAGAGGCGGGGGCCGGCGGGCGGCCCGGAACGGCGCGGATTGCCGGGCTGGCTGTCGACATTGGTACTACCACGGTGTCCATGCTCCTCGTTGATCTGGAAACCGGGGAGATGATCAGTACCGGCTCGGCGGGCAACGGGCAGATACGCTACGGCGCGGACGTGATCAACCGCATCATAGAAAGCGCCCGGCCCGGCGGGCTTGAGCGGCTCCGCGCCGCCGTTACCGGCGAATGTACCGAGCCGCTTATCCTCGGCCTCTGCGAAAAAGCGGGGATCGCCCCGGACCGGATTTACCGGGCGGCGGTAGCGGCCAATACTACCATGACCCATCTTTTCCTGGGCGTCCCGGCGGAATACCTGAGGCTGGAACCCTATGTGCCCGCCTTCTTTGAGGGTAAGACCCTGCGGGGCAGGGATACCGGCATGAGCGTGAACCCTGAGGCGGAGATCCTTATCGCGCCCAGTATCGGAAGCTATGTGGGCGGGGACATTACCGCCGGGGTCTTTTCCTCGATGATTTTCAAAAAGGAAACCCCCTCGCTTTTTATTGATCTTGGCACTAACGGCGAGCTTGTTTTCGGGAGCGCCGAATTCCTCTTTAGCTGCGCCTGCTCCGCGGGGCCGGCCTTCGAGGGCGGCGATATTTCGTGCGGTATGCGGGCCACCGACGGCGCTATCGAGGCGTGCGGGATAGACGCCGGTACTATGGAGCCGGATGTTACGGTAGTCGGAAACGCGGCCGGCCAAAGGCCTGCGGGGCTTTGCGGTTCGGGGCTTATCGATCTGATAGGGGAACTTTTCCGCTGCGGGATCATTAATTCGAGGGGGAAATTTATCCGGGAGGGCCGGCGGATAAAACACGACGAGTACGGCGTGGGCCGTTACATAGCCGCGTTCGCGGAAGAAACCGGCGCGGGCCGGGAAGTCGCCCTGACCGAGACGGACATCGACAACTTTATCAGGGCGAAGGGCGCTATCTTCTCGGCAATCAGGACCATGCTTGCCGTAGTAGAATATCCGATAGACGCTATCGAGGACGTGTATGTCGCCGGGGGCATCGGGAGCGGGATCAACATGAGCGCGGCGATACGCATAGGCATGTTCCCCAACCTGCCGCTTGAAAAGTTTCACTATATCGGCAACAGTTCCATGCTCGGCGCGTATGCCATGATGAGTTCCCGCAGGGCGGCGGAAATGGTAACCAGCATAGCGGGCGGGATAACCTATCTGGAACTTTCCTCCTATCCCGGCTATATGGACGAATTTGTAGCCGCGTGTTTCCTCCCCCATACGGACGCGTCTCTTTTTGAGGCAGCCGAATGAGCCGCCCCGGCCAAAAGGAGGAGATACCCTTCTCCCACTACCTGGAGATTTACCGGGGCCTTGACCCGCGCGAAATAGCCGGGCGCTGCGCCCTCCCCTTTGACGGTAACGCTTTTTCGCTTACCCTCATGGGGACGGAGTACCTTGCGCCGCATCCGGCCTTCGCGCTCTGCCCGCGCGCGGCAGCCGCCCGGCCGTCTTTGGCGGCAGCCGCAAGCTGGTCCTCGGCTACCGTTACGGGCGGTTTCGCGTCCGGCGCGCGGGCGCGGGCAGGAGGGGCCGGGACTTCCACGGGCAGCAGCGTTCCTGCGCGCCCCTCCGGCCTTGATCCCAAACAGGCCGCCCGCGACATACTCATACTCCGCTATCTGTGCGAAGGCCGGTATTTCTGCGGGAACGGGAAGCGGCTCTCGTACAACGAGGTCCCCTGGGGGCCAGTCTACTACCGGAACTTTGAAGGCCGCTGCCTGAAACGGCTTGCCTGCGGTTTTGGGAACGACATCCCCCGTTTCAGGAGAATCATCGAAAACGCGCCGGGCCTTAAGGCGGAAAAACTGCCCCAGGGCGACGCCGGCTACCGCCTCGAATTTCTGAGCGGCCTTTTTATCAGCCTTATCCTCTACGCCGGCGACGACGAATTCCCCCCGTCCGCGCAGATACTGTTCGACGACAACCTGGTCTCCGCCTTCACCGCCGAGGACCTTGCCGTTGCCGGGGAAGTGGCGATTGACCGGCTCAAGCGCATGGGCTGATCCGCCTTTTGGTTTTGGGCGCATCCGCGCGCCTGCCTGCCCGCAGGGCAGGACGGCCCGCGGATCGGGCTTTACGCTTGAATCTTTTTTGCCTGCGGCAAAAAAGGATACCGCTCCAATCCCTTGCGCGTTCCGTAGTAAAGAATTTAACCGCTAAGTCAAAAAAGCCGAATAAGCAGGAACAGTCAGCAATTGCCCTTTGTTCCCTGCTGCTTTTCGCTCTTTACTTCTTCCACTTCTTTGACTTCTTCGGCTTTGCGGTAAAAACCGCGTCCGGTTTTCAGCTTTGCGGTAAAAATCTCCAGGCAAATTCAGTGCCTGGGGGGTAGGCCGGGACCCTGGCCCGGCCGTAGGGGGGCCGGACAGGGCCTGTGCCCGCCTGCCGCCGACCGCGCGGTAACAGGCCCCCCAAAAAGGCGCGTGGCCGCCGGTACTCTGCCCGCCGCTTGCGGGGAATCCTAAAATAGTGTATAGTAATATAATGGGGATTAAAATGACAAAAGAACAGACAGACGATCTTATTAGCCGCTATTCTGATTTTGTCGTGAACGGCGGGGTCATCAATAACGAACTCTACTCGAAATACGAGGTAAAGCGCGGCCTGAGGGATATAAGCGGCAAGGGCGTTTTGGTCGGCCTTACGGAAATTTCGGAAATTGTCTCGTACATTATCGAAGACGGCGATCTGGTCCCCTGCGAGGGGAAGCTGTTTTACCGGGGCATTAACATTGAACATATAGTCCGGGGTTTTTTCAAGGAGAACCGTTTTGGTTTTGAGGAAGTTTGTTTCCTGCTCCTCTTTGGGCACCTGCCGCTTAAAAAAGAATTCGAGGACTTTTCGGCACTTCTGGAAGAAAACGCCGTCCTGCCGGACAGCTTTGTCCGGGACACGATCATGAACGCCCCCAGCAAGGACATGATGAATTCCCTGGCCAAAAGCGTGCTGACCCTTTACGCCTACGACGACAACCCGGACGATATCTCCGCGGCCAACGTGATCCGCCAGTCTGTCCAGCTTATAGCCCGGTTTCCCCTGCTCGCGGTTTACGGGTACCAGTCCTTTGCCCACTACCACAACAACCAGAGCCTGGTAATCCACCCGCCCAAGCCGGGGCTTTCCATCGCCGAAAATATCCTGCACATGCTGCGGCAGGATTCCAGCTATACTTCCTTTGAGGCGCGTATTCTGGACCTTGTCCTGGTGCTTCACGCGGAACACGGCGGCGGTAACAATTCTACTTTTACAACGCATGTGGTTACCTCGTCGCATACGGACACCTATTCCTCCGTTGCCGCTTCCCTGGGTTCCCTCAAAGGCCCCAGGCACGGCGGGGCGAACATAAAGGTCGTGCGGATGCTCCGGGAAATGCAGGAAAAAATTTCCGACTGGAATGATGACAACGAGATATCCGCCTATCTTGAAAAGATCCTCAGCGGGGAGGCTTTCGACAAGTCGGGCCTGATCTACGGCATAGGCCACGCGGTTTACTCTCTCTCCGATCCCAGGGCGCTTATCTTCCGGCACTTCGTGGAACGACTGGCGGAAGAAAAAAAACGCAGGGAAGAATACGTGCTTTATTCAAAGGTCGAATACCTGGCCCCCCAGATTATCGCGAAGAAGCGGAAAATGTACAAAGGGGTCAGCGCCAATGTGGATTTCTATTCCGGTTTTGTTTACAGCATGCTGGATCTGCCCGAAGAACTCTTTACCCCGCTTTTCGCCGTGTCCCGTATCGCCGGCTGGAGCGCCCACCGTATAGAAGAACTGGTGAACGCGGGCAAAATTATCCGCCCCGCGTACAAGTCCGTATCCCGGCCCACACCCTATACCCCGATGGGCGACCGGGTCCCGGGCCCCGCTGCGAACCTTCCATAACAGCGGGCCGGATTCATCGGCGGGCAATTCCCGGTTTTTATGGGGCGCTTGCAAACAACGCGCATTTACCGTTAAAATAAAATAATATGGCATACATCAAGAATCTGTTCGACAGGAATTTTCTGGAATACGCTTCCTACGTAATCAAAGACCGGGCCATTCCGGATCTGGAAGACGGCCTCAAGCCGGTGCAGCGGCGCATCCTCCACACCCTTCTGGAAAAGGACGACGGGAAATTCCACAAGGTAGCCAACATTGTCGGCGAATGCATGAAGTACCACCCGCACGGGGACGCGTCGATTGGTTCGGCGCTGGTGGTGCTGGCAAACAAGGAATACTTTATTGACCGGCAGGGGAACTTCGGGAATATTTACACCGGCGACGAAGCCTCCGCGGCCCGGTACATCGAGTGCCGGATCACGCCCTTCGCGAAAGACGTTTTCCACAACCCGAAACTTACCACATACGCCGATTCCTACGACGGCAGAAACAAAGAGCCGGTGCTTTTCCCGGCCAAGATTCCGGCGGTGCTGGTGATGGGCGCCGAAGGGATAGCCGTGGGAATGTCCACAAAGATTCTCCCCCACAACATTATCGAGGTGATGGAAGCGGTAAAGTTATGCCTCCAGGGAAAGCGCTTCCAGCTTTTCCCGGACTTCCCCACAGGCGGGCTGCTCGACGTGTCGGACTACCGCGACGGGAACGGGAAAGTCCTGGTGCGGGCAAAGCTTGATACGTCGGACCCCAAGCGTATCGTGATACGGGAGATGCCCTTCGGCTCCACCACGGAAAGCATTATGGGCAGCATTGAAAACGCCGCGAAAGCCGGGCGGATCAAGATTCAGTCCATTAACGACTTTACGACGGAAAATGTCGAGATAGAGATAAAGCTTGCCCGCGGCGTGTATTCGGAAGAGACGGTGGACGCGCTGTTTGCCTTTACCGAATGCGAGCAGTCAATATCGGTAAACCTGCTTGTCATAAAAAACGGCCTGCCCGCGGTGATGACCGTTACGGAGATTATCAAGCACCATGCCGGGCAATTGGTAAAGATACTAACCAAAGAACTGGAGATAGAAAAAAAGGAACTTCAGGACAAGCTCCATCTGCGTACCCTGGAACGCATCTTTATTGAGGAGCGTATATACAAAGGCATTGAAAAGATGAAAACCGCCGAGGGGGTTGAGAAGGCCGTCCTGGACGGGTTCAAGCCCTTTATGAAGGAAGTGGGGCCCCGGGGAATCAGCCACGACGATGTGGAACACCTGCTCAGGATACCTATACGCAGGATCTCCCTTTACGACATTAACAAGGCCCGGAATGAAATGCAGGAGATAGCGGCGCGCATCAAGGAGATAAACGCCCACCTTAAAAGCATTGTCGCCTATGCGCTGGGCTGCCTGGACGGGCTTATCGCCAAAATTAAAAACAACGAGGAAGTGGGCCGGGGCCAGCGGAAAACAAAAGTCGGCGCTTTCGAGAAGGTGGATGTAAAGGAAGTAGTAAAAAAAGACCTGGAACTCAAGTATGACCGCAAGACCGGTTATCTGGGTACTGCTGTTTCAGGCGACACGGCGGCGGAAGTATCCCCCTTTGACCGGGTTATTGTTATCCGTAATAACGGGAGCTGGTTTGTGGCGGATATTCCGGAGAAATCCTTTGTCGGGCCGGGCGCGTGGTATATCGCCGTGGCGGACAAAGAAGTTCTCCTGAGCACTGTTTTCACGATCATCTACCGGGAGGCGGAAAGCGGCCTTCCCTACATTAAGCGCTGCGTGATCGAAGGGTGGATCATGAACAAGGACTATTCGCTGGTGCCGGAAGGGGCCGCGGTGCTTCACCTTGACACCCGGCCCAAGTTTGTTTTTACCGCCGTATACAAGCCCAAGCCAAGGCTCAAGGTTCTGCGGGAAGATTTCAAGGCTCAGAATTTTATGGTCAAGGGCCTTAAGGCAAACGGGGTAAGGCTTTCCGGCAAGGAAATTCTAAAAATCGAAGCAAAAGTAAAATGAGCGCTGTACGGCCCCCGGACGCGCCGCAGGCTGTTATTGGAAAGCGCGGGTGTAATACCCAAGAACCGGCTCGCGGGGGAGCTTCAGGGCGAGATAGGTCATTTAAATCATAATATCTTGAGGCTTTCCCAAAACTTCAGTTTTTGGGAAAGCTTCTTATCCCCGGAGAAAACCGCAGGATCATAAATTCTGGTATTACAAGAAATTGCGGTTTTCTCCAAGAGCCAACGGCTCATGCCTGTCCCAAAACCATGCGCTTTGGCGCATAGTCAATTGGTTTTGGGACAGGCTTTACTACCTGTTAAAAAAGGCGGGTTTTCGGTGTTGGCGGCGTATTTGCTCCCGGCAAGCTGGTGGGGGCCGTTGCCGTTCAGGACGGAGCGCCGGGTAAAATGGCCGATTCTGTCAAGTTTTGTTCTTGAGAGGGAAAGGTCGTCCCCGGCTTCGGCACTGCCGCCCCGGAACTGTACGGGAATATCGGGCGCTGCGCGGAAGAGACGGCGAAGATGCGCCGCCGTGTTGTACGAACCGCCGGTAAGAATGCCGCCAAACCAGCCCGCAGCAAGGGCCAGCGGCCCAGGCAGGGGAAGGGAACCGGCTGCGGCGTGGGTCATGTCGCGGATGCTGCTGTGCAGTACTATGCCGGCGGGTCTGGCGCCCTCTTCGGCAAGATCCGCGGCGAGTTTCGCGGCAACTGCCCCGCCCAAAGAAAAGCCGTACAGGATGATGCCGTCCGGCCTTGCCCCGAGAACGGTGACGGCATAGCGGTATATAGCCCGCGCGTCTTTGTAGATTGCCGCTTCGGTAATGGACGCCCCGTTCAGGCTGTCCCCGCTTCCGCCGAAGCCCCGGTAATCTACGCCAAGCACGGCAATACCGCCAAGGTTATACGCCTTTGCGAGCGGCCCCGCCATGGCGGCGTTCAAGCCGTGGGATCCCGAAAAGAAAATCACCAGTCTTCGCGTATTTGGCGGACCGAGAGGCCGGTAGAGGTAGCCGGCAAGGCGGTCCGCGCCCTGCGCGATGCCCAACTCCTCGATTACCGAAGCGCTAAAGTCTATCGATCCGGTCCGGGGATCGAAACCGTCATGGCGGCCGGATTCGCCGCCTATGGCCATTTCATTGAATGCCCTGCTGAGAACATGGGTACGGACACCCTTCGGCATGATTCCTCCGATAACAAGCGCGGCTGCCCCGCAAAGAATGAGGAGTCTTGCCCTCATATAAAATATTCAGGCGGCTTGGTGCCGGTAAAACGGGAGAGAAAGGCTCTGGTCCGTTCCTGCCGGGGACTGCCGAACACCTGCTTTGGATCGCCCTCCTCCACTATCTCACCGTTATCCATAAAGATGATCTTACCGGCCACCTCCCAGGCGAATTCCATTTCGTGGGTAACGATGATCATCGTAACGCCGCTCTCCGCGACGGCCCGTATTAGGTCGAGTATTCCCTTGACCTTTTCGGGATCAAGCGCCGAGGTGGGCTCGTCAAACAGAATGACCTCGGGATTCACCGCCAGGGCCCGGGCAATCCCGGCGCGCTGCTGCTGCCCGCCGGAAAGCTGGCAGGGCCGGGCGTCCAGCTTGTCCCTTAACCCGACCTGTTCCAAAACCTTTTCCGCCCGTGCCAGGGCTTCTTCCCGGGGAACCCTGCGGGCGGTGACCAGGCCCTCGGTGACGTTTTCCAGAACTGTCTTGTTCAAAAAGAGATCGTAGTTCTGAAACACCATCGCTGTTTTGCGGCGCATGGAGAGGATCCGGCGCCGGGAAATGTTCCGCAGATCCGCCGCATCGTCCCCGATGCGCATAGTTCCCCCGTCGGCCTTTTCCAGAAAGTTAAGGCAGCGCAGCAGGGTTGTCTTGCCCGAGCCGGATGGCCCCAAAAGCGCGGCCACCTCGCCGTTTTTCACGGTCAGGTCAATGCCCTTTAAAACCTGCAGCGGGCCGAAGGATTTTTTTACGCCCCGGACTTCTATTGCAATTCTGTTATCCATGTACGTTCCCGGTTTTCCCCGCAAAGTATTTCTCCAACGCGAAAAATAGTTTTTCGATAATGATACATATCATCCAGTAGATCAGGGCGGCGGCGATGTATGCCTCCAAAAAACGATAGTTGTTGTTGGCGCTGATAACCGCGGCGTTCATCACGTCAATGACGGAGACCATGGACGCAAGCGCGGCGGCCTTGGTAAGGGCGATGAAAATGTTTCCCATCATGGGGAGCGATGCGGGAAGCGCCTGGGGCAGGATAACGCGCAGTAAGGTCTGGCGCAGGTCCAGGCCCGCCGCGAAAGCCGCGTCAAATTGCCCCTTTCTTACCGCGGCAAGGCCCCCCCGGAAGGCTTCGGAAAGGCCCACCACTGCGTAGACGGAAAGGGCGGCTATGGCTATCAGGGCCTTGTTCAGGTTTTTAAACGCCGCCGTGACACCGAAGAACCCCATAACCGGTTCGTAAAAAACCGCAGTCCATACGTAGAACACAAGCAGGATAAGCACTACCGGTATGCCCTTGACAATGGTGACTCCCCAGCGGAAGAGGAAGGCGAGGACCGGGAGGCGGAAGAAGCGGACCAGGGCTATGCCAAGGCCGATGGCGCATCCGGCCAGCATCGGCGCGGTGGAGAGGAGCAGGGTCACCGGGATTTTCGCCGAAGCGGCGGCGAGGGCGGTCAGCAGAAAAGAAAAGCTGAAATTCATAGTACCGCCCCCTGACGGGCGGCGCGTTTTTCGATAAAGCCGAAGAATTTCTCCAGCCCCAGGCTTAAAAGGACAAACACCCCCGCGGCGACGACATAGCCTTCCAGAATACGGCTGGTCAGGGCCCCCAAGGCGCGTACCCTGCCGATAACGTCGAGTATACCGAGGGTAAAGGCAAGGGATGTGTCCTGCAGCAGTCCCGTCATCATGGTGCCGAAGGCGGGGATGGCGATAACCACACTTTGCGGCAGGACTATGCGGCGGTAGGTCTGCGCCCTGGTCAGCCCGAAAGCCGCCGCCGCGTCCCGCTGCGATTTCGGCACAGCCAGAATCGCCGAGCGGAAAATTTCCGAAAAATACGCGCCGGAATTTATCCCGTAGGTGATGTAAACAAACCAGATTTTGCCGGCCCGGGTAATGTCAATACCGGCCTTTATCAGCAAAAGGGGCAGCCCGTAATACACGATGAACATCTGGATGATGATGGGGGTGCCTCGGATAAAGGAGACGCAGGGCCGGCAGAAGCGCCGTACCACGGGAACGCGCTCAACCTGGAACAGGGCCGCGGCAAGCCCCAGAACCAGGCCGGAGGCCGTGGCGGCCAGCACGATTCCCAGGGTGACCGGCAGGGCGGAGAGAACCTTGGGCAGGAAATACAGGGCGTTTTCCCATCGAAAAAAATCCGGCATGACAACTCCCCTCTAAATAGTACTGCGGCGGATTTGCCGCTTGACATTTTCATATAAATTATATAGGAATAATATAAATCATGCAAGGTCCCGGCGGCCTTCCGAAAATTTTTTACTAAGGAATTGAATATGAAAAAACTGCCCTTTTTCCCGCTAATCGTGGTTCTCCTGGCTTTGGGCTGCGCCAAAAAGGAAGCCGAATCGGTACAGCGGCTCCGCGTGGGGACGAGCAACGACTATCCGCCCTACTGCTACCTTGACCCC
>JAIRZS010000195.1 GCA_031267115.1 Treponema sp. | reverse complement strand
GGGGGCGTTGCGGGGGTGTCCCCCGCAGTGGGGGGAGCCCCGCAACCGTGTGCGGGGCGGGGGGGAGCCTTCCCCCCCGGCTGTTTAACGGCTTTCCTTTTACCGAAGCGGGGGAAGATCGTGTGGTACGGATCGTAATAGTCCCGCAGCGCGTCGCCGATAAAGTTGAACGCCAGGGTTACCCCCAGGAGGAACCACACCGGGCCGAGGAGCCAGGGGTAATTGCGGAGGTTGCTCAGGGTGGAAATGTCGCGCCTGATAAGGGAACCCCAGCTGACCGCCGGATCGACTATGCCCAGCCCCAGGTAGGAGAGGGTAGTTTCGGTGAGGATGAAGCCGGGTATGCTCAGGGCTATGCTTACGATGAGGAGGCTGGCTATTTGGGGGATTATGTGTTTCGCTATTATTACAAGCGGGGGGATCATTTCAAGCTGCGCGTTCATTACGAATTCCTCGCGTTTTATGGCGTGGACCATGCCCCGCACTGTCCGGGCGGAACCGGGCCAGCCTACAAGCGACAGTATTAGCGTTATCATCATGTAGGACTGACCTGAGTCCATATTGCTTGACAGGAGGGAGCGCAGAAACAGTATCAGGTAGAGGCCGGGGATGAGCATGAAAAATTCGGAAAAGCGCATGATGCCCCAGTCGGTAAGGCCCCCGAAGTAGCCTGAAAGGCCGCCGAACAGTATCGCTAACGCGAGGGAGATGAAGGTGGCGATAAAGCCGATGGTAAGCGAGATGCGGCTGCCGTAGATGATGCGGGAGAAAAGGTCGCGCCCCAGGTTGTCGGCCCCCATGAGGAATACGGGGTAGGAATTGTACACATCGCTCCCGGTGGCAAACAGGTGGCGCTCCATGGGTATGAGGCCCCAGAGCCTGTAGGGCTGCCCCCTGGCGAAGAAATGGACCGGCGTGTACCGCCCCCGCACCCGGGCGTATTTCCAGGTGATGGTATTGGTTACCTGCGCTTCCTGCGCCTGGAGTTTCCCCCCGGCAAAGCGCAGGTTGGGCGGGTGGTAAGTTCTGTCCGCAAAGGAGGTGACGGGGCTGTAGGGGGCGATAAATTCCGCAAAGATCATCAGCAGGTAGAGGAAGAGGATCAGGACAAGGGATGTCATGCCCAGGGGCCTTAGTTTCAGGTAAGCGAGGAACCGTTTCATGGGCTATTCCCTGCCGTACCGTATTCTGGGATCGACTACGGCGAGCAGAATATCCGCCAGCACCATTCCCAGCAGCACCAGGAACGAAATGAACATTAAATTCGCCAGTACCAGGTTGATGTCTTCCTGCAATACCGCCTCGTACATGAGCCGCCCTACGCCGGGATAGGCGAAGATGATTTCGAGTATCAGGGAGCCGGAAAAGAGGCTTGCCAGAAGGTTCGCGCTTCCGGTGATATAGGGGTTCAGGGTGTTGCGGAAGGCGTGGTGGAAATACACCCGCCATTCCCTGATGCCCCGCGAACGGAGGCTTACGATATAGGGCTGGCCAAGCTGGTCGAGCATGGTGGCCCGGATCATGCGCAGGGTGCCGCCTATGCCCCCGAGGAAGGAGGCGAGGAGCGGGAGGAAAATGTGGTGTGCATAGGAAAATACGAATTTGGCCGGGGCCGCCGCGAAGGGAAAGGGCGGGTAGGCGGTTACCGGAAAGAGGCCGGTAATTGACGCCGCAAGCTGGAGCAGGATGAGCAGGAGTATTCCCGGAAAGGCGTGAAGCACCAGGGCGAAAAAAGTTACCGCCCAGTCGGCGCGGGTTCCTGCTTTGGTAGAAAAGTAGACGCCCAAAAAGAAAGAGAAAAAGGTAATAAGTACCAGCGATATTAAATTGAGGATAAGCGAATTTACAATGCGGCTCGCGATAAGGAAGGAAACCGGGGCCCGCGAGATTAGGCTTACCCCCAGGTCCCCCCGCAGGATAACCTGCCTGAGCCAGCGGAAGTACTGGACGTAGAAGGGCCGGTCCAGGCCCAGTTCCGCCCGCCTCGCGGCTATCTGGCCGGGACTCATTGCCGTGTTTTCCCGCCCGCCCCGGGCCAGGGAATTTTCGGTAAAGAGCTGCTGCCTTATTATCTGGTCCACGATGTCCCCGGGCGCCAGTTCCATAAGCGCGAAGATCGCGAAGCCTAAAAGAAAGAGCATTACCGCCATGGTGACGAAGCGGCTTAAGATGTAGGAGAGGAGGGGCGCCCTGCGCTTAAATGCGTAGAAAGGCCGCGCGGCGTTTTCCAAAAGCCATAGGCCCCTGCCCGCCCCGACCGCCGGGGGGGTGTTTTGCCCGTCCTTTTTCGCCATTACCGGATCTACTCCTTAAGGAAGATATTGGTCAGTTTAAGCCCGCTCTTGTTGTCGTAGTATACATTGCGCTGATCCCAGCGGTTGTTAAGGGCAAGAAAACCGCGGACGCGCACCAGATAGATCAGCGGGCACTGTTCCAGAATAAGCTCCTGGTATTCGTCCCAGAACACCTTCGCCTTTGCCGGGTCCACGGTATAGGCGCCTTCGTTGTAGAGGTAGTCGATCCGCGCCTCCCATTCGGTGGCGGGGCTTTCCTGCTGGGGGTACCACATGTGGAGGTTCCCCCCGGACGCCCAGACATTGCTCCCCTGGGAAGGGAAGGTATTGGACCCGGAAAGCGCCAGGAGCAGGGATTCCCAGTCCCAGGTTTCGAAAAGCTCTTCCACAAGTTTCTGGAAATCCACGATGCGTATATTCGCCGTAATACCGACCCGGCCCAGTTCGTCGGCAATAATGGAAGCCATGTCGTTGTACACCGTGCTGTCCGACTGTATGGCCAGGTTGAATTCGATTGCCCGCCCCAGGCTGTCCCTCATCACGCCGGAAGCGTCCCTTGTTATCCCGATAGAGGCCAGTAATTGTACCGCCCTGTCCGGATCGTATTCGTACCGGAGCCGGATACTCTCGTCGTAGAAGCGGTTGGTTTCGGGGAAGAAGTGCAGTTTCGGCGCGGCAAGCCCCCGGAACACCTGGCTGATAATCCGCTCCCGGTGAAGGAGGGCGCTCATCGCCTGGCGGAATTCCGTTTTGGTAAACCAGTCGTAGAAGGGCTTGTCCCTGTTTTTGGGGTTCTGGTTAAAGGTCCAGAAATTAGCGCCCTGGGAGCCTTCGTTGCTGTACACGGTATAATCCGCGGTTCCCCCGGCTTTCCCCTGCTGGTTGTTTACCAGTTCGTCGAGGTCCTCGGGCCGGGAAACATAGGATTCGACCTGGCCCTCCTTGAAGAGCAGGTACTGCGTATTTTCGTCGGGGATAATGCGCAGGATTTCTTCTTCCGGGTACGGAAGGGAAACGCCGTTGGCGTCTTTTTCCCAGTAGTAGGGATTCCGTTTGTATACAAGGCGCTGCCCGGCTGTGTATTCGGCCAGGTAGTATCTGCCGCAGGAAGGGATAAGCCTGGGGTCCGTGTTGACCCCGTAGATGTCCAGTACCCCCTGTACGCCGTTTTGTTTTTTTGCTTCCTCGTACCCGGACCGCGGCATGATCTCCATGTTGGTTGCGAGAAGCGGTTCCGCCACTATCCGGGGAAAGTGAAACGCGAAGCGCAGGTCGTCTATCTTTTCAATCTCTATATGGGCCTCGCTCCCGTCCTCCATTTCCAGGAACTGCTGGTAGTACCCCGAACTCTGGAACCGGGGATCGCCGCGAATCTCATTATACCAGAAAACAATATCGTCGCTTGTAACCTTGATTCTTCTGCCGGATTCGTACCAGGTCCAGTAGAGATCGTCCCGCAGGGTATAGATCAGGTCAAGGGTGTCCGCGGCCTCGTCGGCGCGAATCTCGAAAGACGCCGTACGGGGTATCCATTCGAGGGTCAGGGGATCGTAATCCACCAGGTAGTCAAGCATATAGTCGGTTACGGCGCGTGTTACGCTGTCCTGTTCGGCGATAAGCAGGTTAAAACTTTTGGGGTCCTGGTTTATTACATCGTTCCAGGTCCCGCCGGTTTTTCCGGGTACAAAATCTTCCCCCTGCCAGGGTTTGGAAACGGTTTTTTCGATAATCTCGTTTACCCCCCGGAGTCCGAGGGCCTGGAGTTCTTCGGGGGAAAGCTCGTCTTCGTTTGAACACGCGGCAAAAGCAAGAACCGCGATTAAACTTAAAAGCGTTACCGGAAAACGCCGGCGCGGTATCCCGCCCTTCAGGGCGGAACGGCTTATCTTATTGTTCATTCGTCCCCGGCCCCTGTCACTTAACCACGATGCGCATCGTATCGCCGCGGGCGCCGGTAACTTCCCGGCGCTGGGGGTGAACCACCAGATCCATTCCCTCAAAGGGATACGCGCCCAGGAGAATTTCAGTCTCCCCGGGCAGGACCACCGCTTCGCAGGCGGCTTCCCGGTCTTTCCGGCGGACTACCGCAAATTCCGTCGTGCGGCAGGGGGCCTTTATGCCGCCGGCCAGCGCGGCCTCCCTTTCCGTATGTACTTCGCCCATATATGCCTCCTTATGTATAGAATAGCATAAGAGCGGCAAAGAATCCACACAGCGATACACGGGCCGGCAATTTAACATTTCAACTCGGAATATGGGCGCATCCGCACGCCCATGGCGCGCGGACCGGGCTTTACGCTTGTATCTTTTTTACCTGCGGCAAAAAAGGATACCGCTCCAATCCCTTGCGCTGCTGTAAAACGGCATCCTTGCCGTTTTACAGCTCTGAGTTTTTGCGGGGCAAAAACTCATGAATCGTCGCAGCCGGCATCCCTGCCGGCCTGCCTGCGGCAAACTCCATCTATCCGCCATTGGCGGATAGCAATGGAAACAGCGGCATCCATGCCGC
>JAIRZS010000171.1 GCA_031267115.1 Treponema sp. | reverse complement strand
CGGCAGGGACGCCGGATTTTGGAACGCGCGCCTTTACAGTAGGCTTACCGGGTCCACGTCGGTTTCAAGGTAGACCCGGCTGTCCCTGCCCTTTTCGTAGCGGCCAAGGATGGTCCGGGCCGCGCTGTGGAGGGGGCCCATGGACGCGCCACGCAGTATGAGCTGCCGCCTGAAATTTCCGGCTATAACGCCGATGGGGCATTCGGCCGGGCCGAGCGTGTCCGCGTCGCGGGGGACAAGGGGCCTCGCGATGGACGCGAGGCGCTCGATGGCGGCGTCCGCCCGCTTCTCTTCTTTGGAACGCACGGTAAATCTGATAAGCCGCGAGTAGGGGGGAAAGAGGAGGGCCTGCCGCGTCCTGAGTTCGGCCTTGTAGAAGGCTTCCACATCCACGGCGCAGGCTTTGGCGATCGCCGGGTCGTTGGGGCGCAAGGTCTGTACTATTACCTTGCCGTCCGGGAAGTAACGCCCCGCGCGGCCCGCCACCTGTACGATAAGGGAGAATGTCCGTTCCGCCGCGCGGAAATCCGGAAGCTGGAGCCCGGTATCGGCGAGGATCACCCCGACAAGGCGCACGCCCGGAAAGTTCAGCCCCTTGGCCACCATCTGGGTGCCCAGCAGTATATCTATTTTTCCCGCGCGGAATTCGCCCAGTATTTTTTCCAGATCGCCTTTCCGGGCAAGCGCGTCCGTGTCTACCCGCTGTACAGAAAGGCCGGTAAAGACGCGCCTTACTTCCTCTTCTATCATTTCAGTCCCGATGCCGGTAAAGCCCGCCTCGAGCGAGCCGCATTGGGGGCAGGACGCGGGCGGGGCGGCTGAATAGCCGCAGTAGTGGCATAAGGCCCGGCCCTTGCTTTTGTGGTAGGTCAGCGACACGGAACAGTGCCTGCATTTAAGTTCGTAGCCGCAATTTTTACAATGGTAGAAATAGGCGAAACCCCGGCGGTTGAGAAACAGGATGGTCTGCCTTCCCATAACGGCGGTCCTGCGTATCTCTTCCTTTAACTCGCCCGTCAGGCAGCCTTCGGCGTGTTCCAGGCTTACCGCCCTCACCTCGGGCGGGCTGCCCCCCGAAAGCCGGCGGGAAAGGTCCAGCCGGGTAATGCCGCCGTCCGCGATAAGTTTCCACGCTTCGGCCGAAGGGGTGGCGGACCCCATCACGAGGGCCGCGCCCGAGACCGCGCAGCGGCGCATGGCCACCTGCCGGGCGTGGTAGCGCGGCGTATTGCCGGATTTGTAGGAGCCGTCCTGCTCCTCGTCAATTATGACAAGGGCAAGATCCCGCACCGGCGCAAAGACAGCGCTCCGGGGGCCTATCACGATCCGCGCCTCCCCCCGGCGTATGCGGTTCCATTCGGCAAGCCGCGCGCTCCCGGTCATCCCCGAATGGATAGCCGCCGCCAAAAGCCCGAACCGCTCCCTGATAGTTTCCGCCGTCTGGTGGGTAAGTGAAATTTCCGGCACCAGGTAGATGACCGACTTTCCCGCCCTGAGCATAAATTCCGCGGCCTGCAAAAAAACTTCGGTTTTTCCCGAACCGGTAATGCCGTAAAGGTAGAACAAGCGCCTTCCGTTCGGCCCGTTCTTGTTTTCGCCGGGGCGCGGGGGGGCCGTAATCGCGTCAAGGGCGCGGCGCTGCTCGCCGGAGAGGACCAGCCCGCCCGCCGCCATTTCGCCGGAATCGCCTGTTATGGCCGAAGGGCCCCCGGAACGCCGGCCCGAGGGGATCATCGCGGCCAGGGCCTCGCCTGTGCCGCAGAGGTAGTAGCCCGCGATCCACCGGGCCAGGGCAATATTATCGTTGTCGAATATAGGTTCCCTGTCCACGACCCGGCGCACCGCTTTAATCGCCGCCTCGTCAATGCCTTCAGGCGGCGCATCCCTTTCGGCCACCACATAGCCAAGCCGCTCGCGTTTCCCAAAGGGGACCATGACCCGTTTTCCCGGGGCAGCCTCGCCCTTCGCGTCTTTGCGGTAGCTAAAGCCCTCTTTCAGCGGAATATCGAAAACAACGTCAAGAAAAGCCATGTCCGACACAGGATCCCCCGCTATTGCCCCGCGGTTTCCCGCGCGTAACCAGCGTCCAGTTCGGCCAGTCTGACCCTCAGCGTTTTAAGGTCTTCCCAGGCCGGGCGCTTGTAGCTTTCGTCCCTGAGCAGGGCGCTCGGGTGGTAGGTCGGCAAAAGCGGCGTAGCGCCGCCGCCGTCCGGGGTAAAGCCCTCCGGTCCGCCGGGATCGCCGTCCGTCCGGTACGGCGCGAAACGGCCCCGCAGCTTTCCGATCCCGGCAGTAGTGCGGAGCATGGTCTGCGCGGAAATACGGCCGGCGCAGAGTATGATCTTCGGTTTAAGCAGTTCGATCTGCCGCCTGAGAAAACGGCCGCATAAGATAACCTCGTCCGGCATAGGGTCCCGGTTCTTGGGCGGCCGGCACTTAACGACATTGGCAATAAAACAGTTTTTTTGCCGGGAAAGGCCAATGCTGGCAAGCATCCTGTCCAGGAGCTGCCCGGCTTTTCCCACAAAGGGCCGCCCGCTGGCGTCTTCGTCCGCGCCGGGGGCCTCGCCGACCACCAGCACAAGGGGGGCGCTTGCCCCCTCGCCCGGCACGCCCTGGGCGCGTGTTTCGCAGAGCCTGCATAGAGCGCAGCGGCGCACTTCTTCCGCCACTTTTTCCAGGGCGTCGCCTTCCCCGGATAAAGGCCCCGCCTCCCGGGAATCCGCGCCCCCTCCTTCCTCCGGCCCCGCGCCCGGCCCCGTCCGCGCCCCTGCCTGCCCGTCCGTCCCCTGCCGGTCTTCCGGGCCGCTTCCCGCCAAAGGCGCGCCGGCTTCCGCGGGGGCGGGAAACGCCGCGCCGTCCTCAAAAACAGCGCGGGTACGGGGCCGCCGGTACCCGTCAAGCAGGTAATCGCCGGCCAAATCGAGAAAGAGGGCGGCCCTGCTTTTTTCTTCGGCGGTCATGCCCCTATTCAAGCGCATAAACCGGACTAATTCAAGTACCC
>JAIRZS010000105.1 GCA_031267115.1 Treponema sp. | reverse complement strand
GAAAAGAAAGTCAACGCGCCGACCGAAAAATGGGACGAACTCAAGTGGGGCGAACACGCCCATGCCTTCACGGTCGCCCACTCCAACGAGGCGGCTGTCCTTGACACCATCCACGGCTTGGTAAACAAGGCGGTGAAAGAAGGCATGGCTTTTCAGGATTTCAAAAACGGAATGCTGGACATGATGAAGGAGAAAGGCTGGTACGGCGGGGCAGGTCACACGGCGGACGACAAGAAATATATAAACTGGCGCATTAAAACTATTTATGAAACCAACATGAGGACCGCCTACGCGCAGGCCCAGTACCGGAAACAGTTACAGGGGGCGGCGCTGCGGCCTATATGGGTGTATCAGTCGCAGTTATCGGGAAAGAACCGGAGGCAGGACCATATAGCCTTTCATGGAGGGGCATACCGTTATGACGATCCGGTCTGGGACAAATACTATCCGCCCAACGGCTGGGGCTGTCAGTGTTATGTAACGACCAAAAGCGAAGCCGGGGCGGAACGGGACGGCATTAAGGCCGGCGACTCCACTACAGAAACCCTGCCGGAAATTGACGAGACCTGGTCGTATAATCCAGGGAGGGAAGCGTTAGCGCCAAACTTTAATAGCTATAAGAATCTGCCGCAGGACACACTGAATGCGATATACAAAAATTATCATCGCAGTGTGAACAACACGCGCTTATCCAAAGGCGAGTTTAATACGCTTATTAAACGGACAAACGAGGCGGATTACAAGCCGCTTAATATAAACTATGAAGTCGGCAATTTGGAAGGCAGCCGTTTTGAAGCAATGCGAAAAGCCGGGATCAGGGATTCAAAAATTATGGCGACCGATCACGACTTGTGGCACGGCGCCGGCGATAAAAACGCGAAGCAGAAAATACCTGAAAAGCTGTTTAATGAGCTCTACACAACCTTTCAAGAGCCTGAACATATTTACCGGGAAAAAATACCGCTCAAGTCAACGCAGGAACGGATTTTTCATCTGATAAAAGACACCGGGGACGGCAAGAAAATTAAAATCATCGTCCACGTCAAGACTTTGGGGAACGGGCAGACATCTATGCAGGTGCGGACCGTGGGGCATATCAAGCATGACTATACGGGGAACAATTATGAAAAAATATGGTAACCGCCCGGAAGGTTCCGCCCCTTCTGCCTCCGGCCCAGGCCGGGTCTGCTGCTGTATCCGACATCTAGGCGGCTGCCTGAATATACTATTGCCCCGGCAGGGGAAAAAGTCAAGGGAGGTTTTAGGATGATACAAGGCGTTCGGTTTTGGCATGACCGGGACTGTTATTACACGCAGACGAACAACCCCACGGAAGAGATTTTGCGAAAGCGATCCGACGGGGGATGGCTGGTTTCCTGCGGCCCTTCGGCGGCGACCTGCTGCGTGGCGGCGATGGGCCATGACGTGGACATCCGGTGTCCCGGAACGTACCGGCCTCAAAGCGAAGAAGTCCTGATGGACTTTTTCAATGACCCGCGCAATTACGCCGCGCTCAAGGAGGCGCGCCCCGACACGCCGCCGGACGTATGGCACGGGAACGAGGTGCCGCAGTTTTACCCGGTTGCGGTCCCGGCGGTGTTCGGCGTGGCTGCCCGGTTCTACTGGGCGCACGATTTCGGTGGCGTCGCCGAGCGTTTGCGGGCGGGACAGGCCGTTCAGCTTTGTTTGGTAAAGCCTGGCCACTATATCGCCGCAGTCGCTTATGACGATGAGGCGCGGGAGATCCTCTTCAACGATCCCTGGCCTGGCCGGTTCCCCGACGGTAACGGTTTTAACCGGCGGATGGGGGAAGCGGAATTCAAGGGCAATGTGAAGCCCTTCCTCATTGTCTACGGGGAGGGCGCATGAAAGGGTTAAATCCGGTAAGGGTTAATCAGCGGGCCTTTTCTTTTCTGCGGGGCCAGGATGGGAAGACCATACTCGTCAAGGGGAGCTCCCCGTCGATTACGGACGGTTTTGGGAGGCGCGGGTTTCGGCATGCGGGTTGTTTCCAAAATTTTGACCGCGGATTCGAAAGAGAACAGGAGACTGTTGTCAAATATTTTGTAATCGATGTTTTCATTCAAACCCCGCTTCTTTTTGCGGCGCCACGCATCCGGCTTTTCGCGGCTTCCACACGCGTTTTGGAGCGATTCGGCGGTAACCCACTTCCCGCCGTCTATGCTGATAACCTCAACGTCCATAGCGGAATTGTACCACAAAAATCCAGTCTCATCAATCTTTTTCGGCAAGGCTTTGAATTAGCAAAAAAGCCCGTGGCTGCGTTGATTCGGGCCTTTTCGATAAGTGATGCCGCCTACAAGGTCCCGACGCAAATTAAACGGCATTTTAAGCGGATTAAACGGTATTTTGGGGCGGCCGCGGCCTCCTCACAGGCCCCGTTTTATTTCATTTTTGGGTATTTCAGACAAGGAGGGGCGTATGGCTGAATTATTGGTTTTCAAGGCCGGGAAGTACCCGCAGGGGGACTGGCCGAAAGAGCGGGTCAAAAAGCTCGTGGACGCGTACGACCCTGAAAAGTTTTACGACGCGCCGCTGGTACGGGACGGACGACAGCTACCAGGACGCGCACGGCTGGGTGGAAAGCCTCCGCATGGACGGCGCGGGCAGGGTCTATGCCGTTGTTACGGACGTTACGGCGGATGTGAAAAAGAAGGTGGCGGAAAAGAAGCTCAAGTATATGTCGGTCGAGATATACGAAAACGACAAGATAGACGAAAAGCAGCCGCCGTATTTGCGGGCTATTGCCCTCCTGGGCCGGGACACGCCCGCCGTCGCGGGAGCGAAACTGCCCGCGTATTTTTCGCTTGCTCCCGGCGGCACGGTTTGCTTTGCCAAAGAAGACGAGCATACAACCGTGTTTACCAGCAAGGTAGGCGCGGCGGAAATAAAAACCTTTTCCGGCGACACGGAAAAGGAATCCAATGAACCGGAGGTAACTATGGAAGAAGTTGTGCAAGCACAATTCGAAAAACTGAAGGCGGATTTTGCCGCGCAGAGCGCGCAGTTGGCCGCGCTTCAGAAAGAGAACGCCGAACTCAAAAACGCCGGAAAGAAGGCCGAATCGGAGGCGTATTTCGGAAAGCTGCGGGACGAGGGGAAAATCACCCCGGCGCAATTCAGCGATGCTGTCAACATTGACGGCAGCCTTGAAGGCGAAGCGCGGAAAAATTTCAGAGCGCTGTTCTCTGGGGCGTCTCCGCAGGTGGACCTTTCTGGAAACCACGCGGCGCCTAAAAGCAACGCTCCGGCGGCGCGGTCTGAAAGCGCGGGATTGACCGCGAAAATCAAGGCGTACCAGAAGGAGAAGCGTCTGGACAGTTTCGCCGATGCCGCCGACGCGCTGTTCGCCGAGAAGCCGGAACTTTTTGAGGAGGAGGAATCCCATGATTAACCGGAGGCCCTATATTGCCGAATCGTTTATCAAGCCCGGAACCGCCGTGGTACAGGGGAGCGTGGATTACAAAGTCAAAGCC
>JAIRZS010000351.1 GCA_031267115.1 Treponema sp. | reverse complement strand
CAGAATATTTTCCATTAAATCTTTGTCTTCCGCATTCAGTTGGGGCAGCACTTCTCGTTTCATGCTCCTGAGTATAGCACATCAGACGATTATGTCAAACGTATAAGACAGAACACTAGGGACTGGTTATTTGGAATTTTACCGCAAAGTCGAAAAAGTCGAGGAAGAATTAACCACAAACTCCGCGAGCTTTCGCTTTGGTATCCCCGGTTTTACCCGGATTCCCATTTGGTTTGTGTGGTTCGTGGTTGAATTCCTTCAAATTTCACGGGTCAAGATTAGCCTGCCTGTACGGGGGGGTAGCGGAGGACCTGCGGGGCGGGGCCGGAGCGCAGGGGGGCCGGACAGGGCCTGCGTCCGGCGGGGCCGCCCGTGCGGTAACAGGCCCCCCCTCTGTGCTATTGAAAAGGGCAAATAAAAGTCCTAAAATTGAAGGATATTACGAAGGCTAGGAGGTTATTATGCCTGAACTTAAAGGATCGAAGACCGAGGCGAATTTGCAGGCGGCTTTTGCGGGGGAATCCCAGGCGCGGAACAAGTACACTTATTACGCGTCGAAGGCTGAGAAGGAAGGTTATAACCAGATAGGGGCGATTTTCCGCGAAACTGCTGATAACGAGAAGGAACACGCCAAGATGTGGTTCAAGCTGTTCCACGGGGACGATGTCCCGGAGACGGCGGTGAATCTGAAAGACGCCGCGGACGGCGAGAACTACGAGTGGACGGATATGTACGACGGTTTTGCCAAGACCGCTGAAGCTGAGGGCTTTAAGGATATAGCGGCCCTTTTCAGGATGGTGGGCGCTATCGAGAAAGAGCACGAGGAGCGGTACAGGAAGCTGCTTGCCAATCTCCGGGACGGGCTGGTTTTCTCCAGGGACGGGGACCAGGTTTGGCAGTGTTCCAACTGCGGCCATATCATTATTGGCAAGAAGGCGCCGGATATCTGCCCGGTGTGCAAGCATCCTAAGGGGTATTTCTGGATTAAGGCGGCTAACTACTAGTGGACGGCGGCGGGCGTATTTCCAGGGACTCGGCCTGGGAGCTTTTCAGGAAACACAACAGGGACCCTTTTCACATCCAGCACGCGCTTACGGTGGAGGGGGTGATGAGGTGGTACGCTGCGGACCAGGGGTTTCCTGAAGATGGGGAATACTGGGGCATTGTGGGCCTCTTGCACGACATTGACTTTGAGGAATACCCTGGCGAGCATTGCAGGAAAGCGCCGGAACTGCTGCGCGCGGGCGGGGCGGGGGAAGACCTTATCCGCGCGGTGGTCAGCCATGGGTTCGGGCTTACTGTGGATGTCAGGCCGGAGAGCCGGATGGAAAAGGTGCTTTACGCCTGCGACGAGCTTACCGGCCTGGTCTGGGCCGCCGCGATTATCCGGCCGTCAAAGAGTACGCAGGATCTGGAAGTAAAATCGGTAAAGAAGAAATACAAGTCGCCCAATTTCGCCGCGGGCTGTTCCCGGCCGGTAATCGAGAAAGGGGCGGCTATGCTCGGCTGGGATCTGGATACGCTTATCAAAAAGACGATACTTGCGATGCGTTCCTGCGAAGATTCCGTGGGCAAAGCTATGGAGCTGGTAAAGTAGTTGCCGGGGAAAGCGCTTGTCGCTATGTCGGGCGGGGTGGACAGTTCTGTCGCGGCTTTCCTTATGAAGGAAGCAGGGTATAGCTGTATCGGCGTTACCTTTAAGCTTTTTTCGCTTGAAGACGCGGGCGGCGTTTCCACGTCTGCCGCTGGCGCCCGTACTGCCAAAAGCTGCTGTTCCCTGGAAGATGTGAATGACGCGCGGGCCGTTGCCTACCGGCTGGATATGCCCCACTATGTGCTTAACTTTATGGAGGATTTCCGGCGGGAGGTTATCGGCCGTTTTGCCGTGACTTACGAAAAAGGCGCTACCCCCAACCCCTGCATAGACTGTAACCGCTATATCAAATTTCCGGGGCTGCTCCGGAAGGCGCGGGAGCTTGGGTTTGACGCTATTGTTACCGGCCATTATGCCCGGGCGGAAAAATCCGGTTCCAGGTATATTCTGCGGAAATCCCTTGACGCCAATAAAGACCAGAGCTATGTGCTTTACGCCTCTACCCAGGAACAGCTTGCCGCCGCCCGTTTTCCCCTGGGAAGCCTTACCAAGGGCGAGGTGCGGGAGATTGCGGGACGGGAGGGGTTTGCCAACGCGCGAAAGCGCGAAAGCCAGGATATTTGTTTTGTCCCGGACCGGGACTATGCGGCTTTTATCGAGCGCTACACGGGCAGGGCGGCGGAACCGGGGGACATTATTGACTTTGCGGGAAACGTGCTGGGGAGGCACCGGGGCCTTATCCGCTGCACCATAGGCCAGAGACGCGGCCTGGGGGTGTCGTCGAAAAACGGGCGGGTGTACGTGGCAGCAAAATCCGCGGCGGGCAATACCGTTACCCTGGGGCCGGAGGAATCGCTCTATACCAGGACGCTCACCGCAGGCTGTATCAACCTTATCGCCTGTGAAACGCTTGAAAAGCCCGCGCGGGTACTGGTAAAAACCCGCTATCAGGAAGAGGAACAGCCGGGTACGGCCCGGCAGACCGGAAGCGACACGATCCTCGTGGAATTTGACCGCGGGCAGCGGGCGGTTACTCCGGGCCAGGCGGTGGTGCTTTACGACGGGGACATAGTGGTAGGGGGGGGCGTCATTACCGGCACGGAATAGGCGGGGCCGGGGATCAGCCCAGGGTTTTGGCCCAGTCCCGGGCGGCGGCTGCCGCCGCTTCCTGGCCGCCCCGCAGGGGGCTGCGGAAGTCGATTTCGCCGGCAAAGTTATTGCCCGGAAGCCGCTTCCTGAGTTTTCCGAAAGCGTCGCCCTTTCCCCCGCCGTGGCAGAGATAGAGGGCGACGCGCTTGTCCCGGATCGCGGCTTTCGAAATAAAACTGCAAAGCGCCGGCGCCGGCGACCCGGCCCAAACAGGGCAGCCGAGGATTACCAGGTCATAGGCGTTTATATCAACTGAAAAGGGCTTGAGTTCCGGCTCGGCATGGGAAAAAACCTGCCTGCCGCCCCATAAATACTTGGCAAGGCCCTGGCGTTTCCTGGTATCCGCGGTCTCTATTTCCAGGACATCGGCGCCAAGGGCGTCCTTGAGCTGCCCGGCGATAAAGCGGCAGTTCCCTTCGTAGGAATAGTACACGATCAGCGTTTTCACGGGCTTTCCTCCTTAATTTGTCCGAGGGGTGGGTATTCCACAAGAATGGATCAAAAGCGCGTTGAAATCAAGGGCCGGTAACTGCTATAATAGAATTTGCCCGAAGCGCGGGCCGCGCCCGGCTGCGGATCCAGTGAAAAATATGCCGCATCAAGCTAAACGGAATTTCAACATTTCCCCGCTGAGGGTTTTCGCGTCTTACTACCGGCCCCACTGGAAGCTCTTTGCGGCGGATATGTTCTGCGCGCTGCTTATCTCCGCCGTGGATCTGGTCTTCCCCATGCTCACCAGGTATACGCTGGAAAAATTGCTCGGACAAAACCTCCTGCGTCTCTTTGTCTGCGTGGTAGCCCTTATGGTGTTTATCTACATACTCAGGCTGTGTTTTTCCTTTTTCGTTACCTACTGGGGCCACACGGTGGGAACCTATATCGAGGCGGATATGCGGCGGGATCTTTTTAACCATTTGCAGGAGCTGCCGTTCTCTTTCTACGACAACCACCGTACTGGCCACATTATGTCCCGTGTTACCACCGATCTGTTTGAAGTAACCGAACTGGCCCATCACGGGCCGGAAGACCTTTTCATTTCCGTCTTAACCCTCTCCGGTTCCTTTATCCTAATCGTAACGATACGCTGGGAACTGGCGCTGATCCTCGTTGTGATGATCCCGTTGTTCGTGATCCACATCGCTTTCTCCCGCAGGCGCCTTATGGCAGTTTCCCGGAAAGTAAAGGAACGGACTGCGGAGATCAACGCCTCTCTGGAGTCGAGTATCTCGGGCGTCCGTGTTGCCAAAGCCTTTACCAATGAAAACTACGAAGCGGAAAAATTTTCCGCCGGGAACGAGAGTTTTAAGCTTGCCCGGAAAGGGTATTACCGCGCAATGGCCTTTTTCCACAGTAAAATAGAATTTATGAATTCGATCCTCATGGTAACGGTTGTCGCTGCGGGCGGGTTCCTGATCATGCGGGGCAGGATGAATCTGGCCGATCTTGTCGCCTGCAATCTCTTTGTCGCCGCTTTCCTGCAGCCGATAAGACGTCTCCAGAATTTTGTGGAACAGTTTACTACCGGCATGGCGGGTTTCCTCAGATTCCTCGAAATTATGCGGATGGAAAGCGACATTACCGACAGGGAAGGCGCGGCCAGGCTGGAAAATGTGCGGGGCAATATCAGCTACAACGATGTAACTTTTTCGTACTTCAAAAAAACACGGGACGCGGACGCCGCATCAGACAAAAAACAGAAACACTGCGTCCTTGATCATATCAGCCTGACAGTCCCCGCAGGAAGCACCACCGCCCTGGTAGGCCCTTCCGGGGGCGGGAAAACCACCCTCTGCCACCTCCTCCCCCGGTTCTACGAAACCAGCGGCGGCAGTATTACTATTGACGGGGTTGATATACGGAATTTTACCCTGGTGTCCCTGCGCGGGAACATAGGCATTGTCCAGCAGGATGTTTTTCTCTTTGCCGGGACGATCGGGGAAAATATCGGCTATGGCAGGATAGGCGCGGCGGACAGCGAAATTATCGAGGCCGCGAAACAGGCCGAGATTCACGAAGATATTCTGAGGATGCCCGCAGGGTACGATACCCCGGTAGGTGAGCGCGGGATAAAACTTTCCGGCGGCCAGAAACAGCGGGTTTCCATTGCCCGCATATTCCTGAAAAATCCGCCCATCCTTATTCTGGACGAGGCCACAAGCGCCCTTGATACCGCCACCGAACAGAAAATACAGCGGGCCTTTGAAAAACTTTCGCGGGGGCGCACTACCCTTATCATTGCCCATCGCCTTTCCACCGTCAGAAACGCCGGCAATATCATTGTGCTGGGCGACAGGGGTATCCTGCAACGGGGCAGGCACGAGGAACTGCTCGCGGAAGGGGGCCTCTACGCCGACCTTTACAAAGCCCAGTTTAAGCCCTATAAATTATGAAAGAAAGGTAACTATTCAGTCTATACCTGCCAATAATTGCCAGGCGGGGGTAGGTCGAAAAAAATGACAGTTTTTTTGAGCGGAGGGGGTCCGGACCCCCTGGTTCAACCGGATATGGTAAAAAGTCTTGACAAGACTTTTTGCGGAGTGGAGGCTTTAGCCCCCGACTGAATAATTACAAAGAAAGTGAGAAAAGAGGAGAGGCCCCCGCGCAGCAAGCGCGGGCCTTTACACAAAATTTATATCAAGGAGAAATATATGAAAACAGTCCTCTGTTACGGCGATTCCAATACCTACGGGTACATCCCCGGTATTGATACCGGCCGCTACGATCACAAAACCCGGTGGACCATGGTGCTGAAGCGCCTGCTCAACGAGGGATGCCCTCCGGACGATCCCGCTTACTGGGTCGAGGAGGAGGGGCAGAACGGCAGGACCACCACACGGGAAGATCCTGTAGAAGGGGACAAAAACGGGTTCCGGCAGCTTATCCCCATCCTGGAAAGCCACCATCCCATCGACATTGTGGTGATCATGCTGGGGACCAATGACCTGAAACCCCGGTTTAGCCCCACCGCGCCGGATATTGCCCTGGGGGTAAAGCGCCTTGTCGAGGCGGTCAGACAATCCGGTTTTGGGCCGGACAAATCCGCCCCCAAAATCCTGGTGATCTGCCCGCCCCCTATTATTGATAACCCCCAAAATCCTGTTTTCAGGCACATTATTGAAGGCGGCGAGGCTATCTCCAGGGAACTGCCCGCCTGGTTTGACAAGCTTGTCGCCCGGGAATGCGGGGTCCCGGTTCTCGACGCCGGAAAATTTATCGTAAGCAGCCAGGGGGACGGGATTCACTTTGACGCCGGGGAGCACGCCAAGCTCGCGAAAGCCGTGGCCGAAGCGGTGAAGAAAATGTAGCGCGGGCATTTCCCAAGACCTGGCCGGTTTTGGGAAAGCCTCTAAATAGCCCCGGCTGCATAATCACGTTCTTTTTTACGAAATGGCCTATAGGATACTTGCCAAAAACCCGCCGGATATTTTATAATTAATCCGATAATGTAAGGGAATCCCTTGGGTTTCCGGGATTCCGCGAGTAGCTATTAAATATAAGGAGTAGAGAAATGGGTACCATCGATCTGCCTAAGAGTCCTAATGTATTCCATCCGGAAAAGCCGAGCGCAGTGGGGTCCAGGAACTCCCTGGCCCAGGAATACCGGGATCAGCAAAATGAAGTCAACCAGTTATTGGAGGAAGAAACCAACAAGGTGGTCCACCACCTGTCGGCCAGGCTTCCCAAGGATGTCCTGGAACGCCTGGACGTAATGGGGGGCCTTAAGGAGAAGCTCTACAACTACTTCAACCAGAACTACCAGAACATGTTCAACCGGTATATGGTAACTTCCGAAGACGAGATGGTTAAGAAGATACGTAACTATATCGACAAGGAAGAGACCAAGGTTCTCGCCCGCTACACCCCCAAGGAGATTGCGGACCTGCTTGACCAGGTCGGCGGGGCGGACAAGTTCAACACCGGCGAGATCGAGAAGTCCATGGTGAACATGTACGGCCACTTGCAGGGGCATATCCAGCGCGGCGTGAACGAGCTTGAAAACCACACGAACAGCCTGCTCAGGCAGAAGACGGACACGGGCGCGTTTATCCGGGGCGAGAATGCGTATTCCATCGTCAAGTGCGCCTTTAAGGACAACAACGTCAAGCCCAAGACCGTTACGGATGTAAAACTTTCCGTAAATATCCTGGATTCGGAGCTGATAAGCCCCATTTTCCACTACCAGGTGACGGTAGAGTACCTTATTAAGGATCTGCTCTCAAAGCATCTTATCGACACCATTGACCGGGAAATCGACAAGATCAAGACCGAGCGCATCGATCAGGGCGAGGAAGAGCTTTCGGACAGCGAGATCATCTTTAGCAAGATGGGAAGGGTCGAAGCCTATACCGACGACAGCGGCGAAGACGCCAAATCCAGGCGCTACACCCTGGTCGCCAAGCAGCTTATGGACAGGCTGAAGAGCCTGCGGGCGGAAATCGATCCGTCTGAATACGATCAGCAGAATGTAAGGGAGAATCTCAAAAAGATCGTCGATATCGACAATATCCGCAGCCGGGGCTTTAACACGGCCATTAACTCCATTACATCGATCCTGGATACCTCCCGCATGGGCTACCAGTACATCGAAAACTTCAAAAACGCCCGTGAGCTTATCATCCGGGAGTACGAGGAAACCGACATAAACCATCTGCCCGACGAGCGCTACCAGGTACGTATGCGCTACTATGACAATGCCCAGCTTATCGAGGAGCGCAAATCCTACGACGTGCAGATAAAGAGTTTTGAGACCGAGGTCCAGCACCTTTGGGACGTGATTACCGCCATTTATGAACACGCCAAGCCTCTTTTCAAGATTACGGACTTTAACGATCTTGCCGCGAAGAACAAAAACCGCATCCGCAAGACTATCAAGGAAAAATCCGGCGAGCCGCTTTACGAGGATATTGACAAGGCGTGGGACGAAATTTCCTTTGTAGACGCCGGTGAAACCGACGTGGAAAAGATGAACCGTACCTACATCTTCGACAAGGACAAGCTGCACAAAAAGCTTATCCTGATGCGGGAAAAACTCAAGGAAATGTACGACTACCAGTACCCGGTTGAAAGGCGGGTGATGGAAGACAGGCTGCTGTTCCTGGAAAAGGAATACAACCGCTTCGATTACATGATCAACCCCTACCATATTGAGCCGGGGCTGCTTCTGGATATCGACATTACGTCGATTAAGCGCAAGAAGGCAACCCTCGATTCTATGGCCAACGTGCTTAACGAATTCCTCCACGGCGTAAGCAAGGGTTTCCAGGACGCCGCTTTTGCGTCGTTCAGCCGCCGGCGTTCAACGGTAAGGCCCGACATTAACCAGAGTTTCTCCTCGGAATCCGGCGCTGTCCCCGCAGCCGCCGCCCTGACGGCGCCCGCCCAGGCCTACATCGATCTCCTGAACAGCGACGACGGCGCGGGCATGGAAGCCGGTATGGGTATTCCGGCAGAGGACAGGCCGGCGCCCGCCAAAACGACTGCAAAGCCCAAGGCGGGCCTTGTTGATACCAAGTCCGCCAAAAAACCGGTAACGTCGAAACCCGCCAAAAGGAACGGCAGATCCGGTGATAACGGGCTGAGGGAGATTTAAGGCCCGCGTCCGGAAGCCCCCGGCCTATACAGGCGCGTTTGGATTTGGAATTCCCGCGCCTGTATTCTTTGCCTTTGTACTGTTTCCGCGCCTGCTGTAATACAAAATGATGATTCCCAAGACGCCGGTACTGGAGGTACAGGACCTTAGGGTTTCTTTCTTTACCCCCGCCAGGGAACTCCAGGCGGTACGCGGGGTATCCTTTGCGCTGGGCGCTGGAGAAACCCTGGGGATAGTAGGCGAGTCCGGAAGCGGGAAAACCGTTACCGCCCTGTCTGTTCTGGGGCTTCTTGCCGATACAGGAAAAATTACCGGCGGGGAACTGCGTTTCCACGGCAGGGACCTTGCCCGCGCCTCCCAAAAGACGCTTCGGGAAATACGGGGAAAAAAAATCGCCATGATTTTCCAGGACCCCGCGTCTTCCCTCAACCCCCTTATGTCCATAGGGAAACAGGTGGGCGAGATGTTCATAGCCCACCCTGAAACATTGGATCCACTGGACCGCGAGCCTGATTCGCGGTATGGGGGGAGGCGGCTTCTCCGCCGCGGGCCTTCCGGGAAGGAAATTGACAGACGGGTAACGGCCCTGCTGTCCGGCGTGCAAATTCCGGACGGCGGGAAGCGGCGGCATTTCTACCCCCACGAATTATCGGGGGGCATGCGCCAGCGGGTCATGATTGCCATGGCGCTGGCATGTAAGCCGGAAATCCTCATCGCGGACGAGCCTACGACCGCCCTGGACTTGACTATCCAGAGCCAGATAATCCGGCTCCTTAAAGACGCCGGGGCGGAAACCGGCATGTCTACTATCTTTATTACCCACGATCTTGGGCTGGTGGCGGAACTCTGCTCCCGCGCTATGGTAATGTACGCGGGCATGATCCTGGAAGAAGCCGCTGTAGACGATCTTTTTGACGCCCCTTCCCATCCCTATACCCTGGGCCTTTTTAATTCCACGCCCGGCATGGAGACAGGCGCGGCGCGGGAACTGAGGCCTATTCCCGGGTCCCATCCGGACATGATCAGGCCGCCGCCCGGCTGCCCCTTCTCTCCCCGCTGCGCGTCCGCCGCGCCGCAGTGCTTTGCCGCCCCGCCCCCCCGCCGCGCCATAGGCGGCCCGGAAAGCGGCCACTTTGCCCGCTGCTGGCTTTTATAACAAATTTTACCGCTAAGTATTTTACCACGAAGTCAATCTGGTTCACTCTTGGTTCTTCTGTCTTCCATTGTTCATTGCTAATTGCTCACTGTCTTTGACTTTTTCGGTTTTGCGGTGAATATTTCCGAAAATTCCTCATAGCAGGGTGTTTTCGAGGAATTCCGCGAGGCCCTCCTCGGCGCAGTCCTTAAAACGGAAAGCGGCGGCGGCAAGGACCTGCTCCCTTGCGTTGGCGGGCGCGGCGGAAAAGCCGGCTATAGAGAACATGGGAAGGTCGTTTTCCTCGTCGCCGCAGGCCAGGACCTCCTCTTTTTTCAGAGCCAGGCGGTCCATGGCGATGCGCAGCCCAGCCCCCTTGGAAACCCCGGCTTTCAGCACCTCAAGAAAAACAGGGGACGACTGGGTGACATAGACACTATCTCCAAACCGCTCCTCTATTTCGGGCCTTATTTTTTTTATTGTTTCGGGAGGGGCGATGAACATGCTTTTGATACAGCCGGAAAAATCCGGCGACAACAGGGCCTGCGTAAGATCGCCGAATATTGCCTGAACCCCGGTATGCTCGCGGTAAGCGCCGGCCTCGTCGCGGCTGCTGTCCGCCATGAGAATTTCCCGGGAGCCGCCGGGCGGAAGGCGGCCTGAAAAGGCGGCGCTGTTCCGGGCAGGGAAATATATCTGATAGTAAATGTTTTCCCGGCGGGAGATATCCACGCAGAATTCCGCGGTTTCCCGCTCCAGGAAAAAGGCCCCGAGTATTTCTCCGTCCGGCATATCCGCCACAATGGCGCCGTTAAAGCACACTACCGGCCCCTCCGCGCCGGCGGCCCGGCGGAATTGTTCCGTTGAATCAAGCGATCTGCCGGTGCAGAAGATTACCCGTATGCCCTTTCCTATGCAGCAGGCCAGGGCTTTCAGGGTTCTTTCCCGCAGTACCGCCCCGGGGGCCAGTACGGTGCCGTCCAAATCCAATGCCAGGGCTTTAACGCCCCTTAACGCGGCAAAAGCCGCGCCAGACTGTTTTTCCATAATTTTAGTATAAGGGAAAAACGTCATGCCTTGAAGGGGCCTTCCGGTACGCGGAGCGCGCAAGCGCCCAATATTTCAAGCGGCCTTGTGCCGCGCTACTTGTTCGGCTGCGAAGCTTCGGTTCGGTTTGACTTCGCGGTAAAATCCGGAACTTTCCCGGCATGGCGGTTAAAATTTCTTGTATGTGCCGTGCCGGGGGGGTAGCGTAAGACTTGCCGCCTGCGGCGTCAGGTCTTTTGGCCCCGTAGGGGCCTTGGAGTTTTGCGCAGATCTTCGGGTTGTCTGGTAAAACTCCGCACTTAATGCGGCAAGGCTGGAGCGCAGGGGGGCCGGACGGCGGCGGTCTTGGCCTGGATTCCGCAGTTTGGTAACAGGCCTCCCCTTTGGCGCTTATGCGCATGATGGTTTTGCTGGCTGGCTGGGGTGGTTTTGCGCGGGGGCGGGGAGGCTCTAACTTTTCTGCCCATAAAACCGATAATCTCATAGTATGAATGCCCTTGCTGTGTTATATGGAGGAAGCCTTACCGGGTACGCTTTCGAGCGGGTCTTTGGCGGGAGGCCGGCGCTGGATCTGGCCCTGGAACGGGCCGCGGCCTTTCCCGGCGTCTCAAGGACGGCGCTGCTTGCCGGGCCGCTTTTTGAGGGTCTCGCGGATTCTGCGGGCTGGAAACGGCCTGAGGGGGTCAGGGTTATTTCCGCGGATTCCTGGACCAAGAAGTCGCTTCTTGAGGCCTTTTCGGAGGAGTCCCGGGGTTTTGATCTGGGGTACTTTACCTGGGCCGATTCGCCTTTTCTGGATCCGGCTCTGGCGGGGGCGCTTGCGGAGAGGCACCGGAAATACGCGGCGGAATACTCGTACGCGGACGGCTGGCCTTACGGGTTCGCGCCGGAACTTCTTGCCCCGGGCGTGGCGGGGATTCTGGCGAAGATTGTGGGGGACGACGACGGGGCGGTGGAGCGGGACGTTCTTTTTTCGGTTATCCAGAAGGATATTAACTCTTTTGACATTGAAACGGAGATTTCCCCGGCGGATCTCCGGAGCCACCGTCTCTGCTTTGCCGCCGATTCAAAGCGGAACTTTCTCCTGCTGAGGCGTTTTGCGGAAGCGGGCTGTGAATCGGCGGGGGACGCCGAAAGGTTTATCGCGGAAAAGCCGGGGCTGCTCAGGACTCTGCCCGCTTTTTACGCGATCCAGGTTTCCGGGCCCTGCGCCCAGGCCTGCAAGCTCTGCCCCTATCCTAAATACGGGGCGCTGGGCGGCCTTTCTGTTACGGAAAGGCGCGATTTTCTTGATCCGGAAAAATTCCGGGCGCTGCTGGACAGGATTACGGCCTTTTCTGGGGACGCGGTTATCGATATTTCGCTCTGGGGGGAGCTTGCCCTGCACCCTGAAAAAATGGATCTTGTAAATATGGCGCTGGAAAGGCCGGGGCTTTCCCTTATTATCGAAACTTCGGGGCTGGGCTGGAAGCCGGAGGAATTTGAGGCGCTGGCCGCTAAATCGGCCGCCGCTGCCGCCGGAAGGCCGTTCAAGAGCTGGACCGCGCCTAAAACCCCGCTTTCCTGGGTTCTGTCCCTGGACACGCCGGCGCCCGAGCGCTACCGGGAGCTGCGCGGGGACGGTTTTGCGGAGGCCCAGGCCGCGGCAAAGCTGCTTTTGGAGCTTTTTCCGGGCGGCGCCTATTTGCAGGCGCTGAGAACGAGGGGCGCGGAAGACGATATCGAGGCGTTTTACCGCCGCTGGACCGCCGAGCCGCTTTCTTCCGGGGGTACGGCGGGCAAGGCCAGCGTTATTATCCAGAAATTTGACGATTTCTGTGGGGCCTTGCCCAGGCTCCAGGCTTCGGATCTTTCGCCGGTGGACCGGCAGTGCTGCTGGCATATTTTGCGGGATATGAACATACTTATCGACGGGAGGGTCCCCCTTTGCCGGGAGGATCTTCAGGCTTTGAACGGCCGGGGGCCGCCTGAATCTCCGGCCCGGGTTATGGGGAATGCTTTTGACGAACCGCTTGAAACTGTCTGGGAGCGGGGCCTGGAGCGCTGCCTTGAACAGGGGGCGGGGCGGTATACGGGAATCTGCGCGGGGTGCGATGAATACTATACCTTCAACTTTTAACAGTACGGTGCCTGCGTATACCGCGGTCGGCGGGTCCGGGCGGGCGGCCTCGACGGGGCTTTCCGCCGTCCTGCTTAACCGGGGGGGGCGCTATCCCCGGCGTACCATGTTCCAGGAACTGGAAAAGACGGGTTTCGACTATATTATTTCTATAGAGGATACGGAGCGTTACGATCTTGAGGAGCTTTCCGCCCGCTTCCCCTTTGTCCGCTTTATTTTATTAAAGGAAAATATTAGCCCGGGCGAGCGGATAAATCTCGCGGTTTCGGAGATTTCAAGCCCCCTTTTCTTTGTCCTGTGGAACGATCTCCGCATCCTCCACTCCGGGGGCGCGGGGCGTATGGCGGAAAGGCTGTACTGCACGCCCGAAGACATGCGTTCCGGGAATCCGGGGCCGAACAAGCGGCTCTGTACTACGCCGGTTATCCAGAATTCCCAGTTTGAAACCCTGCCTACCCTGATTGCCCCGAATTTGGACCGGGGGACGGTTAAGCCGTTATTTTTTGCCACCCAGCGGGAAGGGACGCAGACTCTCTTTCCCTTTGACGGGGTGGGCCTTTATGACCGCGACCGTTTTATCAAGCTGGGCGGTTTTGACGCTACACTGAAAAACCCCCACTGGCAGCTTATGGACTTTGGTTTCCGTTCCCGGCTTTGGGGCGAGGAGATCTGTTCGACCCAGCATGTGCGGCTTTCCTATAACGGCGGGATTCCCCTGTCCGACAGCACTGCGGACGAAAGCCACCGCCGCTTTTACCTCAAGAACCTGGCTCCGGTATTTCACGGGGACAGGGCTGAAATCCCGTTCAGGCGCTTCTTTTCCTATTTCCCCCGTTCGGGAAAGGACCCCTTTCTGGCCTGGGCCGATTTTGCTGAGGCCCGGTCCTGGGTCAGGACCCATCGCTACCGTTTCCGCAAGGACGCACGGGCGCTTATTGAATTTTGGGAGATGCCGGGCCGGGAGCCTGTCTTGCCGGGTATTGCACCGGGCGTCCCGCCGGCTGTCCCGGTTTTCCCCGCGGAGGGGGATCCGGCTGCCGGGCAGGGGACGGACCCGGCCCGGGAGGCTAAACTTGGCTCAGAATTCGGGGGATGATTATACTGTATTGCGAAGATTTACCGCAGAGTCGAATAAGTAAAAAAAGTAAAGAAAGGGAAGTAAGGAAGAATGTCAAGTTTAGGCCGGGCGGGGGGCGGGTTTTCATGATAACTGGGATTATTCTTCAGGCGAGGATTGATTCGAGCCGCCTGCCGGGGAAGGCCCTGAAGGATCTGTGCGGCGAACCCATGATCTACCGGGTGATGGAAGCCCTGAACCGCGTGAGCGCCGGTATACGGGTATTGGCCTGCCCCGAAAGCTGCCTGGCGCGGTTCAGGCCCCTGGCGGAAAGGGCCGGGTTTGAGATTTTCGGCGGGCCGGAAGACGACGTGCTGGGCCGTTACTGCGGGGCCGCGAGGCGTTTCCGGATTGACCGGGTTATCCGGGCCACCGGGGACAACCCCTTTGTGTTTGCCGATGCCGCCCGCGCCTTGGACGCCGAGGCCGCAGGGCTGGACGCCGATTACGCCGGGTACGCGGGACTCCCCCTCGGCGCCGGCATAGAGTCCGTGAAAAGCGAGGCCCTGTTCCGGGCGGAAAAAGAGGCCACAGGCGGCCCTGAGCGGGAGCATGTATGCCCCTACCTGTACGGCCACCCGGAACTGTTCGCCCTGCACCGGCCTCTCGCGCCCCTGGCCTGGCGGGGGCCGGATATGCGCGTTACGGTGGATACCGGCGGGGACTTTGGCCGGGCGGAACTGCTTTACGGGGCTTTGACGCGCGGCTCGGAAGACCGGTATTCGGGAAGCGAGATTATGCGGGTATACCGGCAGGCGGCAAGCCAATGACCCGGAAGGCCCTTTTAGCGGCGCCTGTATTTGGCGAAGGCCGGGGAGGGGGGCACCTGGTCCGTTCCGCCGCCCTGGTGCGGGAACTCCGCGCCCTGGGAAGGGAGGCGTATCTCTACATGCCCGGCCCGGAAGGCCTCCGGGAAGATGCGGGCATAGCGGCCCTGCCTGGCGGCATTGACCCGGCCTGGGTTCTGGGGACAGAGGAAGAACTGTCCTGCCGGTCCTGGGAATGGATTGTCCTGGACCGCTTTCAGACAGCGGCGGGGGAATTTAAACGCTGGGCGGCCCTGGCCCCGCTTATCGGCCTTGACGAGGGGGGGGCTATGCGGGAATATTTCGACTTTCTCATTGATCTTCTGCCCGGGCTTCCGGGGATACATCCGGCGAATCTTACGGCCCCGCATCTTTTGCCCCTGCCCGGAAACCGACGGGAGCCGGCTTTTGCCTTTCAGGATACGGATCAGGGGGAGGGGAGGGGCCGGAGCGAAAGCCCGGACAGGGGTCGCCCCCTCAGCATACTGGTCAGTTTTGGCGCGGAGGACCCCGGCGCCCTTACAGCGCCCGCGGCCCTGGCCCTGGCCGGGGGAACTGGGAGAGACCGGGGCAGGGCGGCGGTAACGGCCCTTTTCGGGGCGCTGAACAGCCGCGCCCAAAGCCCGGAAAGCCTGGAACAGGCAGGGGTCAGGGTTTGCAGGAACATCCCCGATCTTGGG
>JAIRZS010000331.1 GCA_031267115.1 Treponema sp. | reverse complement strand
GTGGGCGCACCCCAAGCGTCCAGGGATGGACGCATTACGGAAGCAAATCCGCTTGCGGATTTGCGAGTGCGCCCCGGCCGGAAATCCGATGCAGGATGCGGCGGATTGTAGGCTCCGCTTTGCTCCATTCTTTGCGCCTGGCGGCGCAAAGAACGCTCCGCGCCCCTCCAATCCCTTGCGCGGCTATCTCCCCGCGCCATTCTCCATCGTAAATATTCATGCTGCTGCGTACACCCCCTGAACGGCAAACAAATCCGCCCGCCGGTTGGGCGGGCGGGTAAATTTTATCCGGAGGAACAGCCGCGGGTAAAATTTATACCCTGGGCGGGAAAAACAGGGGTCGAAACCGGCTCCCCCGCTTAATCATTTTCCCGGCGTCTGTCGAAATAATGACGCTGGTGTTGCGGGGACTGGCGGCGCATATGCCGGCGGTCCCTCGTCATCCCGCCGGGCGGGGGGAATTCATGAGGGAAGCCGGGCATCCCGGGCCTTCCGCGAAAACCTTGCCCCACGCGCCTTCCGGGTAAAAGGCCCCCGTATTCCTTGCCGTTAAAGGTGAGTTTTTCCGTGAAAAAGAACTTGTATTCCGGGGCTATGGGAATATCCGCGGCATATCCGTCCAGCTTTACCGATGCCCCCTCCTTAAGGCCGTCTACAAAGCCGAACAAACGGTCCAGGCCCCACACATAATAGGTAGTTTCCCCGCTTGTTACGGCGATCTGGCCGTTTACAAAGGCTAAAGTTCCCTGGATGCTCAGCGCCTCCGGCAATTGCCCCGGCCCGGAATTTGTTCCGTCCGGATTCTGCCCCTGGCCAGGAGGCCCCGGCTGGGCAAAGGCAAAAGCGGCACAGAAAAACAGGGTGATGATGGACAGAAACCATCGTTTCATAAGATTGCTCCTAAAACAAAGATAAAAAACAAGTCAACGACTTTTTATTGATATTAGCAAAAAATGTGCCAAGTTCATAAAACTTGGCACGAATCATGCTACTATTTTACCGGGAACAAAATTGATAAGATAGAAAGGCTTCCCTGAAAACTGAAATTATGGGAAAGTATTTGCCGAAAGCTCCGAAAACCCAACCGGAGCTTTCAGAACTTCGTAAAATTCAGCCGGGGGGCTAAAGCCCCCACTCCGCAAAAAGTCTTGTCAAGGCTTTTTGCAGTATCCTGTTGAACGAGGGGGTCTGGACCCCCTTCGCTCGAAAAAACTGTCGTTTTTTTCGAGCTACCCTCGCTTGGCATTTATTGGCAAGTGTAGACTGAATAGTTACAGAACTTCTATTAATCGAATGGTAAAATGAAAGTAGCTTTACGGACAGGCTCCTGGATCGCCTCGGCGCTGTGCTGGGTACTCCTTTCGGCGCTGGCTTTTTTTATCCTCCTGCTCATGAGGGACCGGGCGCGGCTTATCCGGGATAACGACAATGAACGGCTTCTCAACATGCTTTTTACGAGCCTTCGCAGTTATGACGATTTCGGCTCCGCCATAGAGGCGAATCCGGTACTCGGGGAGCGGATAGCCGGGTTCGGGATTTACGGGGATGATCTTAGGCCCGCCTACCAGTGGGGCGCGGTCCCGTCCAACTTTGACGAAAAGCTGCTGGAAAAACACGGCCATGCGAGGAACGGCCGGTACACTATCCCCGACAAGCGCGGCAAAGGGGTAAAATTTGTACTGCGGACCGGGAATTTCCCCCCCGCGCCGCCTTTCCCGCCCGAAACCGGGCGGAGGGACGACCGGGCGAAACCGCAGCAGCAGGGCCGGATGACGGCCCCGGGACAGTTCCCTCCGCAGCCTCCTCCCCGGGAACCCGGCCACAACTGGCGGCGTGAAGACGGTTCCGGGCAAAACCGCATGATGATCTTCCGGCAGGGTTTCGGTTTTTTTAACACCCTGTCCGGGGGCAAGTACTTTTACATAGATATTGCCCATCCGGCATATTGGCGTACCGTTACTTTTACCGCCGTTCTTTTCCCGTTAAGCTCGGTTGTCATACTGGCGCTTATACTCTATATCAGGAATCTCTATATAAGGAACCGGGAATACCGGGACCGAATAGAAGCCCAGAAAAACCTGGTTATCCTGGGAACCGCCTCGTCGACTCTGGCCCATGAAATCAAAAACCCGCTCCTTTCGATCCGGCTTCAAACGGGGATACTGCAAAAAATTTACCCGGAAAACGGCAGGGAGGAACTGGATATAATTAACGAGGAAGTGGACCGCCTCTCCGGCCTGACCTTTAGAATCAGCGATTATATCCGGGACGCGAAGGGAAACCCGCAGGAAATAAACAGTTTCGAGATAGTCCGGGAAATTTCGCAGCGCCTCTGCGGCAGAAATATTGTTGTCCCCGATGCCCCTCGGGACAAGGCGGTATTTATGGACCCGGACAGGCTTCGTTCGGTCTTGGAGAATCTGGTACGCAATGCCCTGGAAAGCGGCGGCGCGAAAGAAGATGTAAGCGCGGCAATAGGCGAAAATGCCGGGAGAATCACCATTACTGTTTTTGACCGGGGCCTGGGCATTGCTGAAGCCGATATGAAACAGGTATTCGATCCTTTTTTTACCAGAAAAAGTACGGGAACGGGAATAGGGCTGAGTATATGCAAGCGTTTTGTTGAGGCTGCCGGGGGCGTTATTTCCCTGGAAAACCGGGAAGAAGGCGGCGTGGCGGC
>JAIRZS010000187.1 GCA_031267115.1 Treponema sp. | reverse complement strand
CAAGGGCCTGCTGCCAAACAACGGCCCGCCTGCCGCCCCTGTATAACTCCGATACTCTTACGAAAGTATAAACTAAAGTAAAAAAAATTGCAAACCACCCCTCCCGGCTACAGTAATTTGATACGGCGAAGATTCTTCTTATAGTAATAATTTGGGCGCATTTCCGGCGCTCCGCGCCGGAAACCGGGCTTTACGGGACAAATCCATGCGGTGCATGGTTTTGTGGGCGCACCCCAAGCGTCCAGGGATGGACGCATTATGGAAGCAAATCCGCAAAGCGGATTTGCGAGTGCGCCCCGGCCGGAAATCCGACACAGGATGTGGCGGATTGTAGGCTCCGCTTCGCTCCATTCTTTGCGCCCTGCGCAAAGAACGCTCTAGACCCTCCGGGTCTGACGCGCCCCTCCAATCCCTTGCGCGGCATCAAACCATAATTAACCGCAAAGTCGAAAAAGTAAAAGAAGTACAAGAAGGAAGGAAGACCTCTTTAACTTCTTTCCCTTTTTGGCTTTGAACGTAAGCCGGGGTCAGACCCCTCCCCTTCATTCAAAACTTATTCGACTTCTTCGATTTAGCGGTGAAAAATAACGGAATAATTTATACGGCTCGCCTTGTTGACAAAAAAACGCGCCGGGGTTTACAATAAAGTTATACAAAAGTGAACCGCCATTCACTTTTGCCCGTTCCTTATATATTTCTAGGAGGAAACACCGTGGATACAAGATTTGCCATTTCCGAATACCCCAATGTCCGGGAAATAATCTCCGCCCTTGACGCCCTGATTCAAAAGCCCATCTACTCTATCGAGCCGGGGGCCCTAAAAAACTACGTAGAAAACTATTACGACAAGAAATGCGCCCGATCCAAAGCCATGATAAGCGAGGCCGCGAAAATTATTCCCGGGGGGGTACAGCACAACCTGGCGTTTAACTACCCCTTTCCCCTGGTCTTTAACAAAGCCGAAGGGGCCAGGCTCTACGATATAGACGGCAACTGCTATTTCGACTTTCTCCAGGCCGGGGGGCCTACGGTCCTGGGAAGCAACCCCCCGGAAGTCCGGGAAAAGGTATTTGAACTGCTCAACACCTGCGGCCCTTCCACGGGACTGTTCCACGAATACGAATATAAGCTGGCAAAAAAAATATCCGATCTTTTCCCCACGGTGGAAATGTTCCGTATGCTTGGCTCGGGTACGGAAGCCTGTATGGCCGCCGTCCGGGTGGCCCGACTGGCAACCCGGAAAAAATTTGTTTTAAAAATGGGCGGCGCCTACCACGGCTGGAGCGACCAGCTTGCCTACGGCATCCGCGTCCCCGGTTCCAAATTCACCCAGGCCCACGGAGTGCCCCGGTTTTGTTTTAGAAACACCGGGGAATTCTTTCCCGGGGATCTTAACGATCTGGAACGCCAGCTCCGCCTCAACCGGTTCCGGGGCGGTACCGCGGCGGTTATGCTGGAACCCGTCGGCCCCGAAAGCGGCACCCGGCCTGTGGACAGGGATTTCTGCAAAAACGCCGAAGCCCTCTGCCGGAAGTACGGCGCCCTCCTCATCTTTGACGAGGTGGTAACGGCTTTCCGCGTGGGCCTTTCGGGAGCCCAGGCCTACTTTGGGGTAACGCCGGACCTTACCGTTTTCGGCAAAGTGGTGGCTGGCGGATACCCCGGCGCCGGGGGCCTGGGGGGAAAGCGGGAGTACATGAAATACCTTGCCGCCGGGATTCACGGCGGGGGCAAGCACAAAAAGGCGCTCATCGGCGGAACTATGGCGGCCAACCCCCTTAGCTGCGCCGCGGGCTACCACACTATCTGCGAAATGGAAAAAACCAACGCCTGCCAAAAGGCGGGGCTTGCGGGGGACCGGCTGACTGCCGGACTCAAGGCCCTGATCAAGGAAAAGGACCTGCCCTTTGTGGCTTTCAACCAGGGATCTATCTGCCATTTGGAAACCGTGGGAACCATACACTTTGCCATTAACTGGGCCAAACCCTGGACGATCCCCGGAGTATTAAAGGCGACTTCGGCGCGGAAAACAGAGATGGAGCATATGGGCGCCGCCTACATGGCCGAGGGGCTGGTTACCCTCGCGGGGAGCCGCCTCTACACCAACGCCGCCTATACCGATGAAATGATCGATGAAGCCCTAGCCGGTTTCAGGCGGGTTTTTGAACACGTTGTCCGGCTGGACTAAAGAAAGCCCAGGCTGTTTTTTGTTAAGGGGGTGTAATTATGGATCAGGAATTGGCCAGGCAGGAAGTTGCCGTCGCGGGGAAGATGCTCATGGAAAGCGGCCTGATTGTGCGGACCTGGGGAAACGTAAGCTGCCGCATCGACTCCGGCTGTTTTGCAATTACCCCCAGCGGCATGGCCTACGAAACCATGCGCCCCGGGGATATCGTTATCGTCAATACAGCCGATCAGAGCTATGAGGGCCGGATCAAACCCTCCTCGGAAAAAGGCATCCACGCCCGGCTTTACCAACTGCTGCCCCATATCAATTTTGTCATCCACACCCACCAGGTGAACGCGTCCGTCGCGGCGGTACTGGGGGAGGATGTGGAAATACTCGATCCCAAAAACCGGGAAATTATCGGGGAAAGGGCGGCCATAGCCGGTTATGGGCTGCCCGGCACCAAAAAACTCCAAAAAAATGTAGCGAAAGCCGTCTCCCGCTTCCCGGCCCGGGCCCTGCTGATGGCCAACCACGGGGCCTTGTGCTTCGGGGAAGACTGCGGCCGGGCTTTTGCCGCGGCCCGGGCCCTTGAGGATGAGTGCGGACGCTTCCTTACCCCGCCCCCTCCTCCTTCCCCCGGCAAACCTGCCGAAAGCCGCCGGGCCGGACAGGACATGATCTTCCAGGAATCCGGGGGGGAAATCCGCGTTCCACTTTCCTCCGGCTCGGACGGCCTTCCTGTAGAAGCCCGTCTGCACCTTGCCGTTTACCGGGCCAGGCGGGATGTCGCTTTTATCCTTGGTTCCTCCGAACCCTCCACATTCCGGGCTTCCAGGGAATGCGGCGCTCTGAAGCCCCTTCTGGACGACTTTGCCCAGATCGCCGGGGTTTCGGTGGCGGCAGCCGACTGTGATGGGGAAAAGGGGCCGGACCGGCTTGTCCGGGCTTTGAGGGGACGTAGCGCCGTCCTGCTGAAAGGCCGGGGGGCTCTCTGCTGCGCGGGCAGCCGGGAAGACGCGGCTGCCGTGGCAATGGTGCTGGAGAAAGAATGCCTCGCCTATTTTGCCGCCGCCGCCCGCGGCCCCGTAAAGCCCATCAGCCCCCTTGAGTGCCGCCTGATGCGTTTTGTGTACCTTTCCCGCTACGCGAAAAAAGCCCGGAAAGAATAGGATGCTGCGCTTGCGTATCTTGCGCAGCCGTATTCCCGCTAACGCAGATTATATCGTGCCGTCCCAGGTACTCACCTTGCCGGCCTTCTTCTCCGCTTCGTCAAACCAGCGGGTCGTTACCACCTTGGTCTCGGTGTAGAACCGGTAGCCGTCTTTTCCTAGGCAATGCAGATCCCCGAAAAATGATCGTTTATGCCCGGAGAACGGAAACATCCCAACCGGCACCGGGATGCCCACGTTGACCCCCACCATGCCCCCGTCGGTGTGCCGGGCAAACTCACGGGCGTAATAGCCGCTCTGGGTGAAGATCACCGAGCCGTTGGCAAAGGGATTCGTGTTCATCAGGGTAAGTCCCTCCGCGAAATCCTTAACCCGTTTGATGCAGATAACCGGCCC